>DASRYP010000274.1:0-4079 GCA_035687165.1 Actinoplanes sp.
CGCTCACCACCGAGACGCCCACCGCGACGTTCCCCGGGACAGCGGCCGACGATCTCCAGGCCGTCCGCCTCGAACACGTGACCGCGGGCTGGGACCCCGACCGCGAGCCCGCCCTCCGCGACCTCGACCTCGATCTGGAGCCCGGAGCCCGCGTCGCCGTCCTCGGCCGCTCCGGCGCGGGCAAGTCCACCCTCGCCGCCGTCGTGGCCCGCCTGCTCGACCCCCGCGCCGGCACCCTGTCCCACGGCCGCCTGGCCGAGCACGCCGTCCGTGGCCGCATCGTCCTCGTCGGCGACGACACCGACCACGTCTTCGCCTCGACCGTGCGCGAGAACCTTCGCCTCGCCCGGCCGAGCGCCACCGACGAGGAGCTTCGGCGGACGCTGACCCGCGTACGCCTGGAAGGCTGGCTCGACGCCCTCCCGCAAGGTCTCGACACGTGGCTGGGCAGCGGCGGCACGACGATGTCGGGAGGTCAGGCGCGGCGGTTCGCCACGGCGCGCGCCCTGCTCGCCGACCCGGCGCTGCTGGTCCTCGACGAACCCACCGAGGGCCTGGACGCCGACGTCGCCGAGGCGCTCATGGCCGACCTGCTCGACGCCGCCGGCGGGCGTACCGTCCTGCTGTTGACCCACCGCCCGGAGGGGCTCGACCGGGTCGACCGCACGTATCGGCTCGAGGGCGGCCGGCTCACCCCAGCAGGGCGTCCCGCAGGACGCGTAGTTGCGGCGTGAGCCCGCCGCCGGCGGCGGGCCCGGGCCGGGCGCGGACACCCCGTCGTCGTCGGTGCTCAGGATCCCGCGGGCTCATCAGGCGTCGACGCGGGTCAGGCGCAGATAGTGCTTCCCGGCCGCGTACCGGGTTCCGCGAGGTTCGACCCGCAGCCGAACCGTGGCGCCCGGTCCGAGGTGGACCGGGAGGTCGTCGCTGCCACTCCAGTGGAAGCGGGCGCGCACCGTGTGCGGTCCCGGGGGCAGCGCGAGCGACAGTTCCCGCCCGCACCGCACCACGCCCTTCACCGCGCCGTCGACGATGATCTGGTATGCCCGGGCCCGGTCGATCCAGTGCCCCGACGGTCGTTCGACGGTGAGGGTGGCGATGACGGTCATAGCGATGATGGTCCCATCGCGCGGGCCGGACCGCAGCGGTGATCAGTCCTCGAGCCGGTCACGGACCGCGCGCTCGCCGGGCTTCCCCCTCCGATCACCCCGAACGCCGCCGATCCGGTCCCCACGTGGGGACCGGATCGGAGCTGTCCGGATACGTCAGGAAGCAGCTTGCTTCGCCTGCTGCCGGACGTCCTGCGCGTCGGAGCGCGCGGTTTCCCTGGTGGTCTGCACGGCCTCCTACGCGGTCTGCCTGACCTGACCTGCGGCGTCCTGCACCGGGCCGGAGAGGTCGTCCTTCATCTCGTTGGCGACGTCCTTGACCTTCTCGGTCAGGTCGCCGCTGTGGTCCTTGAGCTGCTGGCCCGCGCGCCGCTCGGCGTCGGTGACCGGGATCAGCGTCGACGCGAGCAGGCCCACGCCGAACGCGATGATGCCGGCCGCGAGCGGGTTGCCCTGGGCCTGCGAGGCCACGGCTCGTGGCGCGTTGCGAACCGCGTCGGCCGCCTGATGTGCCTTCTCGCCGGCCACGTCGCCGACTTGCGAGGCCTTGTCGCTCACCTGCGAAGCCGTATCACCGGCCGCGTGCTTGACGTGGTCGCTGCTGCCCATCACTTTCTCCTTCACCGACGTCCACCGCCGCTGCGCGACCTTCGCCGGACTCGTCTTCTCGGCCAACATGTCGACGTCGCGGGTCAGCGACACCCGGGTGCTCTCGATCTGCTGCCTCAGCCGGTCGGGTTCTTCAGCCATCGGGCGTCCTCCTTGATCGTGTCGACGGTGCGGTGGGGTACGGGGTCGACGGTGGCCAGTTTCTTCTTGCCGGTCGTGTAGAGAACGCCGCCGATGACGGCCCAGAGAACCGCGACGATCAGCGCTGCCCAGCCGGCGGGCATGACGGCGTCCAGGGCGAAGACCAGGGCGAAGCTGAGCAGGACGACGGCGAGATAGCCCGCGAACGCGGCGCCGCCGAGCATGCCGCCGGCCTTACCGGCCTTGACCGCCTCCTGCTTCAGCTCGGCCTTGGCCAGCTCGACCTCCTGCCGGAAAAGCTGGGAGAGGTCGTTGCTGATGTTGCCGATCAACTCTCCGACCGAGGTCTCCGCGACCTCTTCGGTGTCGAGCCGGTGGTGCTGCTGCGGTGCGGTCATCGTGGCCGCTCCGGGCTCTCGACCACGTACTCCTCGCGGACGACCGGCGTACCGGTGCCGGTGGAGCTGTACTCGGTCGCGCTGGCGTAGGTCGAACCGGTGGGCGTCATCGGGTAGCCCGGCTTGGCATAGTTGGGCGCGGCGTAGCTGGGCGGGGCGTAGCTGGGCGCGGCGTAATCGGGCGGCGTGACCGGTTCATCCATCTTATCCGGTCGTGCCACGAAGGAGTCGCTCCCCGGCTTGCCGGTGCCCGCGTTCGGGTCCGCCTTGGCGACGCTCTTGCCGAGCCGCCCCACCACGAAACCGGCGGCGAGCGCCGTGGCCAGGAAGGCGCCGGGCCGGCGACGGGCGAAGTCCTGCACCTCGCGCAGCACGCCCTCGGGCCCGTTGCGGTCCAGATAATCCGCGAACTGGCGGCCGCCGTCGGCCACCCGACTCACCACGGCCGCGGCCGGGGAGTCACCGCGGTCGCCGCGCATCTCGTCGAGCTGGTCGGCGGTCTGCCGGATCTGGGTCACCAGCCGATCGTTCTGGCCGCGAGCCTGACCGGACACCCTGTCGCGGACGTCCGAGGCGAGGTTGCTCGCCTGGGCCTTGGCCTCCTGGCCAACCTTGCGGGCCTGCTCCTTGGCGGTGTCCTTGACATCGGCAGCCGCCTCCCGGGACGCCTGCCCGGTTTGGGCGGCGACCTCTCTGGCCTTCTCCTTGGCGCCACCGTCGGTCGCGGATCCGGCGGGGTACCCGGTTCGCGTAACTGGTTGAGTCGGCACTTCGACGGGACGGACGGGCACGTCACTCATGATTGTTCCTCCAGGGATTTAGTGGTTGTGCCGTGCACCGGATCTGCTACCCGAATAAAGCTCCCTCCATTCATACTTTCCGTCCGGCAATCATTTGCCATTGCTCCGCATGATCCGTCTAAGAAGGGGTATCCGACCTGCTCAATTTGTTGGCGCGCACCGCCTGACAGGCGTACTGAACTGGCCTGTTACCCTCGCCGCTCGTGAGCGACATCAGCCGTACGCGGATCATCGCGGGCCGCCCTTTCGATTTCTCGCGGCGCGTCGCGGTGATGGCGATCGTCAACCGGACGCCCGATTCCTTCCACGATCGCGGCAGCACGTTCGCGCTCGACGAAGCGGTCAAGGCGGTCCGGACGGCAGCCGACGCGGGCGCCGATTGGATCGACGTCGGTGGGGTGCCGTTCGCCCCCGGACCCGAGGTGACGACGGCCGAGGAACTGGACCGGGTGCTCCCCGTCGTCGAGGCCGCGAAAGAACGCACCGTGGTCTCGGTCGACACCTTCCGCCCCGAGGTCGCCGCCGAAGTGATCAAGGCAGGCGCCGGGGTCATCAACGACACCTCGGGGCTGCGCGACCCGGCGATGGCCGAGGTGGTCGCCGGCACCGACGCCCAGCTCGTCATCACGCACAGCCTGGCCCCGCCGCGCACGCTCTGGCCGAGCCCGCAGTACGCCGACGTGACCACCGAGGTCGCCGCCCTCCTGCGCGAGCGGGTCGCGGTGGCGCTGGCCCACGGGGTGCGGCCCGATCAGATCATCATCGACCCTGGTCACGACCTCAACAAGAACACGCGCCACTCGCTGGAACTGACCCGGCGGCTCGACGAGATCGCCGCGATCGGCTACCCGATGCTGGCGGCCGTGAGCAACAAGGACTTCATCGGCGAGACGCTCGACCTCCCGGCCGAGGAGCGTCTCGAGGGCTCGCTCGCGGCGACGGCCGTGGCGGCGTGGTTGGGGGCGACGGTCTTCAGGTCGCACGACGTGCGGGCGACCCGACGGGTCGTCGACATGGTCGCC
>DASRYP010000275.1:0-5474 GCA_035687165.1 Actinoplanes sp.
TCGTACCCGCCTGGGGCGATCGTCCGTAGGCGTGCCGCGTAGCCGTCAGATGACTTCCGGTCGTCGGGCACAATCGGCGTGTCAATAGATGTAACACCGGGCAGCGAAGATGTGGGTTCGAGGAGTGAGGCGGTCAGTGGCGGAACGGGTACGGCTGGCCCAGGCGGACTCCGGCGAGCAACCGTGGCGGGCCTGGGGTCCCTACCTGGCCGAGCGCGCCTGGGGAACGGTCCGCGAGGACTATAGCGAGCACGGCACCGCCTGGGACTACTTCCCGCACGACCACGCGCGTTCCCGGGCGTACCGGTGGAACGACGACGGCATGGGCGGCTTCTGCGACGACCGGCAGACGTTCTGCTTCGCGCTGGCGCTCTGGAACGGCCAGGACCCGATCCTCAAGGAGCGGATGTTCGGCCTCGGCGGCGACGGCGGCAACCACGGCGAGGACGCCAAGGACTACTGGTGGTATCAGGACTCCACGCCCACCCACTCGTGGATGAGCTGGCGTTACCACTACCCGCAGGCCCCTTTCCCGTACGACCAGTTGGTGCGCGTCAACGGCCAGCGGTCGCGCGAGGAGAACGAGTACGAGTTGGTCGACACCGGCATCTTCGACGACGACCGCTTCTGGGCCGTGACCGTCGACTACGCCAAGGCCTCCCCGACCGACATGTGCGTCGCCGTCACCGTCGCGAACCGCGGCTCCGACACCGCCACCCTGCACGTGCTGCCCACGCTGTGGTTCCGCAACACGTGGTCGTGGGGTCTGCCCAACCGTTCCGTGCCCAGCCTGACCGGCGGCCCGGGGCGCCTGGCCGGCCGGCACCGGATGCTCGGCCACGTGCTGCTGGCGGGTGAGGGCGACGCGACTCCGCTGCTCTGCGACAACGAGACGAACGCGCAGCGGCTCTGGGGCCAGCCCGGCAAGAGCCAGTTCCCGAAGGACGGCATCAACGACCACGTCGTCACGGGCGCCCCCACGGTGAATCCGGCGAACGAGGGCACCAAGGGATCGCTGCACTACGTCGTCACCCTGAAGCCGGGGGAGAGCCGCACGATCCGGCTGCGGCTCGCTCAGGACGACGACGAACTCGGCGGTCTCGATCTCGGCGCGGACTGGACGGCGGTGATGCGCGACCGCAAGGGCGAGGCGGACGACTTCTTCGCCGAGGTGATCCCGGCGGCGGCCTCGGCCGAGGAGACGGCCGTGGCCCGCCAGGGCATCGCCGGGCTGATGTGGGGCAAGCAGTTCTACCACTTCGACGTGAAGCAGTGGCTCACCGGCGATCCCGGCTCGGCGCCGCCGCCACCCGGCCGGCGTTTCGGGCGCAACAACGCCTGGTGGCACATGAACAGCTTCGATGTCATTTCGATGCCCGATCCGTGGGAGTACCCGTGGTACGCCGCGTGGGACCTGGCCTTCCACTGTGTCTCCATCGCGCGCGTCGATCCGGCTTTCGCCAAGTCCCAGCTCCTGCTGCTGCTCCGTGAGTGGTACATGCACCCCAACGGCCAGATCCCGGCGTACGAGTGGGCCTTCGGCGACGTGAACCCGCCGGTGCACGCCTGGGCGGCGCTGCGCGTTTTCGAGATCGACGGCGGGCGCGACTTCGACTTCCTGGGCCGGGTCATGCACAAGCTGCTGCTGAACTTCACCTGGTGGGTCAACCGCAAGGACGTCGGCGGCAACAACGTCTTCGAGGGCGGTTTCCTCGGGCTCGACAACGTGGGCCCGTTCGACCGGTCGGCGGCCCTGCCGGTGGCCGGGGTGCTCGAGCAGTCCGACGGCACGGGCTGGATGGCGATGTACGCACTGAACCTGCTCGACATGGCGATCCGGCTCGCCCTGCACGACCGCACCTACGAGGACATGGCGACGAAGTTCTTCGAGCACTTCGCGTACATCGCCGAGGCGGCTTACCGGCAGGGACTCTGGGACGACGAGGACTGTTTCTTCTACGACCAGTTGCGGCTGCCGGACGGGCACAAGGTGCCGCTGAAGGTGCGCTCGGTCGTCGGCCTGCTGCCGCTGGCGGCCACCACGCGGCTCTCGAAGACGACGCTCGACCGGCTGCCCGAACTGCACGCCCGGCTGCGCTGGTTGCAGGCGTCCCAGGCCGAGTACGCCGACGTGATCAGCGCGCGGCGCATCTCGGCCGAGGGGCGTCAGCAGCAGTTGCTGGCGATGGTGGGACAGGACCAGTTGCTGCGGGTCCTGGCGCGCATGCTCGATCCGGAGGAATTCCTCTCGCCGTACGGGATCAGGACCTTGTCCCGCTCGCACTTGGAGAAACCGTTCACCGTCTCGCTCGGCGGCTCGGAGTTCACCGTCGGCTACGAGCCGGCCGAGAGCACCAGCGGGCTCTTCGGGGGCAACTCGAACTGGCGCGGTCCAGTGTGGATGCCCGTCAACTATCTGCTCGTCGAGGCGTTGCGGGAGTACGCGGACTTCTTCGGCGACGACATGAAGGCGGAGTACCCGACCGGCTCTCAGCACAAGGTCCCGCTGGCCGAGGTGGCCGACGACATCTCCCGGCGGCTCATCTCGCTGTTCCTGCCGGACGAGGACGGCAAGCGCCCGATCTACGGCGCCAACCAGGTGCTGCAGTCACACCCCGATTGGAAGGACCTGATCGTCTTCCCCGAGTACTTCCACGGCGACAACGGCGCGGGACTCGGGGCCTGGCACCAGACCGGCTGGACCGCCTTGGTCGTCGACCTGATCCTGACGCTGCGGCGCTGACCGGGTCTCGTTCTGGCCGACCGTTACCGGGTTGCGGGCCAGTGCTCCGCCCTTCAGGGTGGTGGGGGTGAAGGCCCGCGCTGGGAGGGCCGCCAGGCCCGAGCAGTGCGTTAAACCGGGCGGTTCTGCTGCTCGATGTACTGACGCATGATACTCAGCGGTGCCCCGCCGACCGAGCCTGCGAAGTACGAACCCGACCAGAGTTTGCTGGCCCGGTAGTAGTGCCGCGCGAGGTCGGGGAACTCCTGCCGCATCCGCCGCGACGAGACGCCCTTGAGGCTGTTGACGAGCTTCGCCAGGGCGACCTTGGGTGGGAAGTTGACGAGCAGGTGGACGTGGTTGTTCTCGCCATTGAACTCGACCAGCTCGGTCTCGAAGTCCGCGCACACCGCCTGCATGATCTCCTCCATCCGGGCGAGGTGCCGGTCACCGAACACCCGGTGCCGAAACTTCGTTACGAAGACCAAGTGAGCGTGAAGAGCAAAAACGCAGTGCCTGCCAGTGCGGATACCTTCGAGATCAGCCATAAACCAACATGGTTCAGTGCTTCTTGTGCAGCTCCGGTACAACTACCGGGTATACCCGGACACCGCTCAGCGCGAGGCGCTGGCCCGGTCGTTCGGGTGCGCTCGCGTGGTGTTCAACGACGGGCTGCGCCTGCGTCAGCAGGCACGCGAGGCGGGCGAGAAGTACCTGTCGGACGGCGACCTGTCCAAGCGGGTCATCACCCAGGCCAAGGACACCCCGCAACGGGCGTGGCTGGGCGAGGTGTCCTCGGTCGTGTTGCAACAGGCGCTGGCGGATCTGAACGTGGCGTACCGCAACTTCTTCGCCTCGATCTGCGGCAAACGCAAGGGCCGCAAGGTCGCACCGCCTCGGTTCCGGTCCCGCAAGGACAACCGGCAGGCCATCCGCTTCACCAAGAACAGCCGGTTCAAGGTCCTCGACAACGGCCGCCTGCGGTTGCCGAAGATCGGCGATGTGCCGGTCCGGTGGTCGCGCAGCCTGCCGTCCGAGGCCGGCTCGGTCACGGTGATCCGGGACGCGGCGGGCCGGTACTTCGCCTCGTTCGTCGTGACGATCGGCCATGTCGAGACGCTGCCCGAGGTGGAGCCGGAGGTCGGGATCGACCTAGGGCTGACCCACTTCGCGGTCATGTCCGACGGTACGAAGGTCGCCGCGCCGAAGTTTCTGCGCCGCGCGGCCCGCAAGCTCAAGCGGTTGCAGCAGGATCTGTCCCGCAAGCAGCGGGGCAGTCAGAACCGCAAGAAGGCCGTCGTGAAGGTGGCCCGCGCTCATGCGCGGGTGGCAGACACCCGGCGGGACTGGCAGCACAAGCTGTCCACGGCGATCATCCGCGACAACCAAGCGGTGTACGTCGAGGATCTGTGCGTCGTCGGTCTCGGCCGGACCCGGCTCGCGAAGTCCGTCCACGACGCGGGCTGGGTCAGTTTCACCGGCATGTTGGAGTATAAGGCCGCCCGGTACGGGCGCACCTTCGGCCGGGTGGACCGGTTCTTCCCGTCCACCCGGATGTGCTCAGCGTGCGGCCGGATCAACGAGAAGATGGCGCTGAACGTCCGGGCGTGGGACTGCCCATGCGGCAGTCACCACGACCGGGACGTCAACGCCGCGAAGAACATCAAGGCCGCCGGACAGGCGGACTTCAACGACCGTGGAGCGCAGGTAAGACCGGGACTCGTCCCGGCACCGCGCGGTGAAGCGGTAACCCACCCGCACGTTGCGTGTTCCACGCGCAGCGTGGAGGGAATCTCCGTCCTTTAGGGCGGAGAGGATGTCAAGACGCAGACTCGTCCCGGCTACGCGCCGGCGTCGCCGTCGCGCAGGGATTGGATCATCCGCTGGAGGACCCGGAACGTTTCTGACTGCTCGGTCCCGGTCAGGCCGGCCAGCATCCGGAGCTCGACGGCCCGGACCGCCGCACTCGCCTCCTCGAGGCTTGTCCGGCCGCGAGACGTGAGCCGCGTGGGAAGGACCTTCCCGACGGGCGCCGTCGCGGGCCTGGTCACGAAGCCCTCTCGTTCCAGGGTCTGGAGCAGCACGTTCATCGACTGCCGGGTCACGAACGCACCCCGCGCGAGCTCGGAGTTCGACAGGCCCGGCCGCTGAGCCAGCAGTTCGAGGCAGGAGTAGCGCGACACGCTCATCCCGAGCGGCCGCAGCACCTCCTCCATCGCCGCGCGGAGGGCGCTGGACGCCTCTTTCAGCAGGTAGCCCAGGGATTTGTCCAGATCGACGCCGGTACCGTCTTGACTCATGTCAGAATTCTGACATAGGTTCGTACATGTCAGGAAGCTGACACGAAGAGAAGGAGCACAGCATGCCCGTCACCGGCCCCGACTTCATCTCGCTGCAAGCGCGCGACCTCGACACTTCGCAGGCGTTCTACGAGCAGTACCTCGGCCTCGTCCGCTCACCGGCCGGCCCGCCGCACGCCGTCGTCTTCGCGACGAAGCCGATCGCGTTCGCGCTCCGCGACGTGGTTCCCGGCACCGACCTCGCCTCCGTCGCTCAGCCCGGCATCGGTGCCGCGATCTGGCTCCACGCCACCGACGTCCAGGCCATTCACGATGCTCTCGTCGCCGACGGGCACCCCATCGTCTCCGCGCCGATCGACGGTCCCTTCGGCCGGACCTTCACCTTCGCCGACCCCGACGGCTACCAGGTCACACTCCACGACCGCGCCTGACCGGCCCGACGTCGCCACCCT
>DASRYP010000276.1:0-7061 GCA_035687165.1 Actinoplanes sp.
GCTCGGCGTAGCGACGACCGATCGCCTTGGCTGAGCCCAGCGCCTCCATGCAGCCGTTGAGCCCGCAGCCGCAGGGCGGCCCGCCCGGGCGTACGACGATGTGGCCGACCTCGCCGGCCGCGCCGTGCGCTCCGGAGTAGCCCGCGCCGTCCACGACGAGGGCGGCCGCGATGCCGGTGCCGATCGCGACGAAGAGGACGTGCCGGTGACCGCGGCCGGCGCCCAGGCGGGCCTCGGCGATGCCGCCGACCCGCACGTCGTGGCCGAGCGCGGCGGGCAGGCCGAGCCGTTCCTCCAGGCGGGCCTGGACGGGCACGTCGCGGAAGCCGATGTTCGACGACCAGACGGCCACGCCGTTCGCCGAGTCGACGACGCCGGGCACGGCCACGCCGGCGGCGATCGGTTCGAGGCCGTCGGCCCTGGCTTTGTCGGCCAGCCCGACGGCGACGTCGAGGATCGTGCCGAGAACCGCCTCGGGGCCGCGCTCGGCGCGGGTGGGGTGCCGCTCGGTGTGGTGGACCGTCCCGTCCGTCCGGACCAGCGCACACTTCATGCCCGTCCCGCCCACGTCCAGGGCGACCACCACCTGGCTCATGCTGAGCCGCCCAAGGCACGTCCGCCCGGCCCGGTGCCGGCGCGGTCGGTCACGCCAGGACCACCGAGCGGGTCAGGTTGCGCGGGTGATCCGGATTGAGGCCCTGGCTGGTGGCGAGCAGGACGGCGACGCGCTGGGCCACGACCAGGTCGGCCATCGGGTCGAGCGGGGTGCGCCCGCCGCACCAGCTGCCGAGCGCGGCGTACCCGCCGTGGTGGCGGCTGTGCACGAAGAGGGCGCCGGTGGCCTCGACCTCGTCGGCCAGGTCGGTCGGGACGTCGCCGAAGGCCCACACCGCGCGGCGCGGGGCGGCGATCGCGATCGGGCCGTGCCGGTAGTCCATCGCCGGATAGGCCTCGGCCCAGTACGCGGCGGCCTCGCGGCACTTCAGCGCGGCCTCCTCGGCCAGCCCGACGGTCCAGCCCCGGCCCAGGAAGGTGATCTGCTCGACGAGCGCCGGGTGCACCGGCAGCGGCAGCCGGATCGCCACCTCGGCGTCGGCCGCGATCGACTCGATGTCCTCGCCCAGGTGCGCCCGGAGCAGCGCGAGGGTGCTGGTGGCGAAGCGGGTCTGCACCACCGACTGCTCGTCGGCGAAGTCGAGCACGATCGACTGGTCGGCGATCCGCGCGGCGGGCTGGGCCTCGTCGGCGGTCAGGACGGTGGTCGGCGTGCCCCCGGCCAGGTCGTTGAGCAGGTCGAGGACCTCGGTGGTGGTGCCCGAGCGGGTGATCGCGACGACCCGGTCGTAGCGGCGGCGGCGCGGGAACTCAGAGGCCTGGAACGCGTCGGTCTCGCCCTGGCCGGCCTGCTCGCGCAGTGCGGCGTACGCCTTGGCCATGAACCAGGAGGTGCCGCAGCCGACGACGGCGACGCGTTCGCCGCGGACCGGAAGACCGGGGGCGTCGGCCAGTTTCGCGGCCTGGCGCCAGCACTCCGGCTGGCTGGCGATCTCCGTCTTGACGTAGGTCATGGGCCGTCCTTCACACCATGCCGAGGCTGCACCGGGAAAACTGGCAACGCGGCGACAAGCAGGCACCGATGCGCATAAGCGCTCAGTTCCTGGCACTTTCGAGCGTCATTCTGCGTGGAAGCCCGGCGCGGGCGCAACCGTCGCCGCACCATCGCGCAGGGTGGAGCTTTGCTTCCCGGGCTTTCGCGCACTAATGTGCACACTCTTATCACGAAACGTGCAGCGGGGAGTCTGGTGGACCGGTACGCGCGGTGGAATGCCCTGCTCGAGCTACTCGCCGAGAGTGGCCGGGTCAGTGTCGAGGACGCGGCCGAACGGCTGGGCGTCTCCCAGGCCACCATCCGCCGCGACTTCGACCAGCTCGCCCAGCAGCAGATGATCACGCGGACCCGGGGCGGCGCGGTCGCCAACGGCGTGTCCTACGACCTTCCGCTGCGCTACAAGAGCGCCAAGCACTCCGCCGAGAAACAGCGGATCGGTGAGGCCGCCGCCGGACTGGTCACCCCCGGCACAGTCGTCGGGCTCAACGGCGGCACCACCGTCACCGAGGTCGCCCGCGCCCTGGCCGTCCGCCCCGACCTGAACGCCGGCGGCGAGGGCTCCCAGCTCACCGTCGTCACGAACGCCCTGAACATCGCGAACGAGCTGCTGGTGCGCTCGCGGATGAAGATCGTGGTGGCCGGCGGCGTGGTGCGTCCGCAGTCCTTCGAGGTGGTCGGGCCGCTGGGCGGCGCGCTGCTCAAGGAGGTCACGCTCGACATCGTGCTGCTCGGCGTCGACGCGGTCGACGTCGAACTGGGCGCCGCCTCGCACCACGAGGGCGAGGCCGCGATGAACAGCCTCATGGTCGCCCGGGCCAAACGCGTCGTGGTGATCGCCGACTCGTCCAAGCTCGGCGGCCACGCCTTCGCCCGGATCTGCCCCATCACCAAGATCGAAACGCTGGTGACCGACTCCGGCGCCCCGGCCGAGGTGGTCGCGCGTTTCCGCGAGGCGGGCGTGCAAGTCGTCTGCGCGTGAACCTGCAAGTCGTCTGCGCGTGAGCGTGCAAGTCGTCTGCGCGTGAAAAGACTTCGAAGCGGCGCATATTGACGAGTATGTCTAGAGTCTCGCCCGTGACTGCCGTATTGGAGATAGCCGGGCTGCAGAAGACTTATCGCAGCCGCAAAGGAATGCGAAGAGCGCTCGACGGCTTCGACATGACCGTCGAGGCGGGTCAGGTGCACGGGTTTCTCGGGCCTAACGGCTCGGGCAAGACGACCACGTTGCGTACGCTGCTCGGGCTGATCAAGCCCAACGGCGGGCAGATGGCGATCCTCGGGCGTGCGGTCCCCGAGCACCTTCCCGAGGTGGCGGGCCAGGTCGGCGCGATCGTGGAGAGCCCGCAGTTCTTCGGCAACTTCACCGCGCGGGACACGCTCGCGCTGCTGGCCGAGGCGGGCGGCGTACGTCGGGAGCGGGTCGACGCCGTGCTCGAACTGGTCGGCCTGCGTGACCGGGACAAGGACCGGGTCAAGACCTACTCGCTCGGCATGAAGCAGCGCCTCGCCGTGGCCTCCGCGCTGCTCAAGGAGCCCAAACTGCTGATTCTGGACGAGCCGGCCAACGGCCTCGACCCGGGCGGCATCCGCGAGATGCGCACGCTGGTGCGCAACCTCGCCGAGACGGGCATGACCGTGGTGCTCTCCAGTCACATCCTCGGCGAGATCCAACTCATCTGCGACTCCGTCACGATCATCTCGGCCGGTCGGCGGGTGGCCGCCGGCTCGGTCGCCGACGTGCTGGCCAGTCACACCTCGTCGACGGTGAAGGTGCGCCTCGAGCCGGGCATCGACCCGCGGCGCGCGGTCGACCTGCTGCGCGCGAACGGCGCCCAGGTGACCGTCGACCACGACCACTTCATCATCGGCAACGCCGGGAACCCGGCCCAGATCACTCGGATCCTCGCCGAGCGGGAGATCTACGTCAGCGAGCTGACCCCGGTCTCGGCCGACCTGGAGAGCGTCTTCCTCGAGCTCACCGGCACCGCCCCGGTCGAGGGGCAGAACCGTCAGGTGGACCAGACGGCGATGGCGCCGGCGAGCGGAGGGTGGGGACAGTGAGCCTCTACAGCGCCGAGACCAAGCGGCTGACCAAGCGCCGCTTCACCAAGCTCTTCCTGCTGGGCGTGACGCTGATCTTGGCCGCGGTCGCGGTCGGGATGTTCTTCACCAACCAGAAGCTCGGTCCCGAGCAGATCGCGTCGGCCCAGGCCGAGGCGCAGCAGGAGTATCAGCGCTCGTTCGACCAGTTCGGCCGGGACCTGGCGAACTGCCAGGCGGCCCAGGGGAAGCCGCGCGCCGCTGACTGGCCGCCGAAGTGCGCGGGTATGACCGCGCCGACGCCGGACCAGTTCGAGGCAGCGTGGTTCATGCCACCGACCTTCGACTTCCGGGAGAAGTTCCCGGACATGGTGACCACGCTCGGGGCGCTGCTGGCGCTGGTGGCGTTCATCGTGGGGGCGTCCTTCGTGGGCGCCGAGTGGAGCAGCGGCGGCATGATGAACCTGCTGCTCTGGCGGCCGCAGCGGCTGCGTGTGCTCGGCACCAAACTGGCCGCGCTGCTGGTCTTCTTCACCGCGGTGACGGTGGTCATCTCGGCCGTCTGGACGGCGGCTTTCTACGGTATCGCCGAGGCGCGCGGCAGTACCGAGAGCCTGACCTCAGGCGCTTGGCAGTCGATCGCGCTGATGGAACTGCGCGGGCTGGCGCTGGTGGTGGTGGCCGGCGCGGTCGGGTTCGGGTTGGCCTCGCTGGGCCGGCACACCGCGATGGCGCTGGGCCTGACGATCGGCGTGGTGATCGTGTTCCAGTTCGGACTGGGCACCCTGTTGAACATGGCCGGCGTGAAGTTCGCCGAGGCGTACCTGATCCCGATCTGGCTGATCGCCTGGATGAACAAGGAAGTCAAGGTCGAGGACTTCAACTCGTGCGACTTCTCGTCGTCGGCCGGCTGCCGACCGGACTCGCTGCTGCTCACCTGGCCGATGGCGGGCGGTCTGCTCGCCGGGGTCTTCGTGGTGGTCGTCGTCGCGTCGATGTGGGCGATGCGTAGTCGGGACATTACCTGAGGTAACGTCGACTGAACGTGCGGCCCGGGACCGTCGACACCTATGCTGACGGTCCCGATTCGTACACCTGTGCTCGTCCTTCTTCTTTGGAGCGTCATGCAGCCTGCGGCGGACCCTTCCGAGGAGCAGCAGCACGTCCCGTCACCGCGGGTGGCGCCCCCGACCTCCCCCGAGAACGAGAAGGGATTTCAGCTCGACGAGCGTGAGCGGCAGATCCTCGCCTTCGAGAGCCGCTGGTGGAAGCACGCCGGCTCCAAGGAACAGGCCATCCGCGACACCTTCGAGCTCTCGTCCACCCGCTACTATCAGCTGCTCAACGCCCTGCTCGACAACCCGGCCGCGCTCGCCCACGACCCGGTTCTCATCGGCCGGCTGCGGCGCCTGCGATCGACCCGGGCGCGCACCAGACGCCGTTAAGACCTAATGCGCTTCGGCGTACGAGGCGAGCCACGCGACCTGCCCCGGGTCGAGTGAGGGGCGCACCCGCTCGCGCGCGGTGGCCACGTTCGCCGCGGTGACCGTCGTCGCCTCGAGCGATTCACGCATGGCCGACAGCGCCGACTCGCGGATCAGCGCCGAGCAGTCGGCCGCCGAGAAGCCCGCCAACTCGGCGCCGAGCTGGACCAGATCGACGGCCTTGTCCAGCGGCACCGTCTTGGCCGATGCCTTGAGGATCTCGGCCCGCGCCTCGGCGTCCGGCGGCGGCACATAGACCAGACGCTCCAACCGCCCGGGCCGCAGCAGGGCCGGGTCGATCAGGTCGGGCCGGTTCGTCGCACCGATGACGACGACGTTGCGTAGGTCCTCCACGCCGTCCAGCTCGGTGAGCAGCGCGGCCACCACCCGGTCGGTGGTGCCGCCGTCGTTGGCCTGCCCGCGGGTCGGCGCGAGGGCGTCCACCTCGTCGAGGAAGACCAGCGTCGGCGCGGCCTCGCGGGCTCGGCGGAACAGCTCGCGCACCGCTCGCTCACTGTCACCGACCCACTTGCTCAGCAGCTCGGCGCCCTTGACCGAGAGCACATTCGCCTTGCCGGTGCCGGCGATGGCCTTGACCAGGTACGTCTTTCCGCAGCCGGGCGGACCATAGAGCAGCACGCCCCGCGGTGGCGAGACCCCGAGCCGGGCGAACGTGTCGGGATAGGTCAGCGGCCACAGCACCGACTCGGTCAGCACCTGCTTGACCTCGACCATGTCGCCCACGTCGTCGAGGGTCACCGCGGCCACCTCGAGCGTCGAGTCGGCCATCGAGGTCGGCCGGATCACGTCGAGCGCGGCCTCGAAGTCGGCCATGCTCACGGCCGGGTCGGTGGCCTCCTTCTGCCGCAGTGCCGCGCGTACCCCGGCCTCACGGGCCAACGCGCCCAGATCGGCGGCGACGAACCCGGGCGTACGCCCCGCGATGTCGTCCAGGCGCACCTCCTCGGCCAGTTTCATGCCCCGGGTCAGCACGCCCAGCTGCTCGCGGCGCATCGCCGTGTCGGGCAGCGGAACGGCCAGCTGCACGGCGAGCAGGTCGGGCGCGCGCAGGGAGGTGTCGACCGACTCGGGCCGGCTGGAGGTGGCGACCACCGCCACCCCGGCCCGCACGGTCTCCTCGATGACCTGGCGGAAGACGATCGAGATCGGGCCCGGCTCGTCGCGTGGCGCCAGGGCGTCCACGTCCGAGAAGAGCAGCACGGTCGGGCCGCCCACGCGGGCCGCACGGGCCAGTTCGCGCAGGCGGCCGGCCGCCGCGGTGTTGGTGAGCGCGGCCAGCGCGGGCGCCCAGACCTGCACCACCCGGGCGTTGACCTGGGCCGCGACCGCGCGAACGAGCGCCGACTTGCCCGAGCCGGCCGGTCCGGTGATCAGCACGCCGAGCGAGACCGTGGTGCCCAGCCGGGCCAGCACCTCACCGTGGTGGAAGCCGAGGTCGAGCAGTTCCTCGAGCTCCTTGGCCTGGTTGCGCAAACCGGGCAGGTCGTCGAGGCTGGGCGGCGGCACCTCGGGGTCGGTGGTGGCGGGCGCGTGCGGCACGGCGACCGGGCCGGGCACCGGCGACGAGACCTCGCCGTCCTGCCAGCCGACGACGGTGTCCATGGTGATCACCGCGGCGTCCTCGTCGGCGACCTCGACGACGGTGAGAAGCGCGATGTTCCATTGGTAGCCGAGCCGGTTGCGCAGACTCTGACCGATGTCGGGGCCCTGTGGGCGCAGGCCGCCGAGGGGCAGCACGTCCTGCGGCCGCAGCGAGACGTTGTCGCCCGCGCTGACCACCTTGCCGAGCAGCGCGAGCCGCAGGATCTCGGGGGAGACCAGGGCGACCACGTCGGCCGCGCCGGCCAACGTGACCCGCCGGGCCGCCACCGCCGGCTGCCGGGCGACGGTGACCTGGCCACCGTCGC
>DASRYP010000277.1:0-5042 GCA_035687165.1 Actinoplanes sp.
GCACCCACGCCTGGACCCATTGATCACCCGCTCCCCCCAACCGCGATCCCCCATCCGCGACCCGCCCGCTATCCACCCTCTCCGGACCGCCCGATGCCCCCGCAAGCCAAGTCGCACTGTCCGCCGAGCGAAGCGAGGCCACAGACCCGGAATGCAAGTTGCGCGTTCTTGGTTGTAGACCCCGGGAGCTTGAACGTCGGAAGGGGTTTGACAAGTGCGAGCCGGAACCGAGTGCCTTGAGCGCGAAGGCCGGAAGGCCGATCGGGTGCGGAACCTTTTAGGGTCCCCCGAGTGGCCGGCCGTCGAGCCCGCCGCCACACCGTCGGTGAGTGTCAGCACACCGGCGGTTTTCGAGGCCGTTGGAGGGGCACTACCCGTATCCTCGGCGGGGCGGTCGAGGGGAGAGCTCAGGGTGGCCCAGACAGAACGGACCGAGGAGCGCAGAGCGCGCTTCGAGCGGGACGCGTTGCCTTTCGTGGATCAGCTTTACGCGGCTGGTCTGCGGATGACGCGTAACCCGGCCGACGCTGAGGACTTGGTGCAGGAGACGTATTTGAAGGCGTTCTCCGCTTTCCACCAGTTCGAGGAGGGCACCAACCTCAAGGCGTGGCTGTACCGCATTCTCACGAACACCTATATCAACTCGTATCGGCGCAAGCAGCGTCAGCCGGTGCAGGCTCCGACCGAGGAGATCACCGACTGGCAGCTCGCCTCGTCCGAGTCGCACACCTCGGCCGGACTTCGGTCGGCCGAGACCGAGGCGCTGGACCGGCTGCCGGACAGCGATATCAAGGAAGCCTTGCAGGCGCTGCCCGAGGACTTCCGCCTGGCCGTCTACCTCGCTGATGTCGAGGGTTTCTCGTACAAGGAGATCGCCGACATCATGAATACGCCGATCGGGACCGTCATGTCCCGTCTGCACCGCGGCCGGCGCAACCTGCGGAAGACGCTGGAGCAGTACGCCGTCGACCGGGGCATCACCCGGACCGCTTCGGAACCGCAGGAGGCGTGACGCGAGATGAGCGGGCTGAACGGTGAAGATCACGAGACTGATTGCGGCATCGTCATCAGCGAGGTTTATCTCTACCTCGATCTTGAGTGCAGTGAGGACCGCCGGTCGTTGATCCAGAAGCACCTGGACGACTGTGACGGGTGCCTCCGCGAGTACGGCATCGAGCACGAGGTCAAGGCGCTGGTGTCGCGTTCCTGCGGCGACGAGAAGGCGCCCCGGGAACTGCGCGAGCGGCTTCGCATCAAGCTGGACCAGCTCGAGGTCCAGGTGGAGACCCGGGAGTACCTCCCGTAGGTAGGAACCACCGAACGTCAGTAGAACCAAGAAGCCCCACGGCCCGTACGCCGTGGGGCTTCTTGGTATCTAGCTGTTGGGACGCTTGCCGTGGTTAGCGGCGTTCTTCTTACGGGCCTTCTTCTTGCGGGACTTCTTCGCCATAGTTGACTCCCTGCTCGTGCTTTGTTTCCCGGCCCGATGGTAGTCGGCGCGTCCGCGCGCGCCTGACTCGCCCGACACGGATCCGTGGTTTGATGGCGCTGGTTGAACGATCCTTCAGTAAAGCTGACCGAGGAGGGCTCCCCGTGGCCGACGAAATCCGGGCCGAGATGGTGGCGAATGTCTGGAAGGTCGTCGCCGCGACCGGCGACACCGTCGCCGAGGGGGACACGCTGGTCATCCTCGAGTCGATGAAGATGGAGATCCCGGTGGTCGCCGAGAGCGAGGGCACCGTGGCCGAGCTCGTCGTGCATGAGGGCGACGTCGTCCAGGAGGGCGACCTGATCGCCATCATCCAGGCCTGACGCGGGCCTCAGCCGCGTCGCCAGCGCAACCTCAGCCGCGTCGCCAGCGCAACAGCAGCCGGCTGCGGCCGCGCTGGCGGGGCACGGCCGCCGGGGTCCGCATCATCGCCGTGGCGAGCTGCCGCGTCGACTGGTCGAGGTCTGGGGTGGCGAGGGCCAGTTCGGCGAAGGACCGCGCGCCGGCCCGGGACGCCACCTCGGTGAGCCGGGTGGTGACCAGCGCGGCCACCTCGGCCCGGACTGACGGGTCGATCCAGGCCGCCACGATCAGCGCGAACGTCGCCGCCTCGGTCACCCGGTCGAGACCGCCGTCGGCCAGGTCGACGAGCATGCGCCGACGCTCCGAGTCGAGCCAGTCCTCCTCGGGGCGATGGTGCAGCAGACCGAGGCAGGCCCAGATCTCGGCCGCGGCCACGTCGGCCGGCGGGTGGGCCACCAGCGCCGTCAGGTCGGCCGGGGTGAGCAGGATCAGCGGGAGGGCGGCGTCATAGGCCGCCGGCGGGTGCGCCCACGAGAGCGCGGCGACCTGGCGCAGCCGGCGTACCGCCTCGACGGTGGGTTCGGCCGAGGCCGGCGCGTTGCCGTGCGGCAGGGCCGCGGCCGCGGGGGCGCCGCTCAGCCAGGACGTCTCGCGGCAACAGTCGGCGAGGTCGGTGTGCTCGTGCGACTCGTCGGGGTGGTCGCGGATGTAGTCGGCCAGCCGCACCAGGTGGATCAGGTCGCCGTCGGCCCGGTGGCGCAGCCGGTGCGCGGTGTGCACGGCGCAGTCGTAGTCGGGATCGCGTTCGAGGGCGCGGTCGACCCAGCTCAGGGCGTCGTCGAGGCGGTCGTTGTCGGCCAGGGTGCCGGCGATGTCGGCGTACACGGACAGGTCGTCGGGGTCGTGCGCCACCGCGCGCCGCAGGGCCGCGAGCGCCTCGGGGAGCCGGCCGGCGCTGCGATAGGCGTACCCGAGCCAGATCTCGCCGAGCTTGGACGGGCGGGCCCGGGCGCCGCGGGAGGCCCAGTCGATGGCCAGTTCGTGCTCGCCGACGCGGCGGGCCAGCGCGGAGCCGGCCCCGAGCAGCATCGCGTGCTCGGGGTAGGCCGCCAGCGCGTGCCGCACGACGGTCAGGTAGGGGCGCAGGGTGGGCGGAGCCGGTTCGGGCACCCGCGTGCAGAGCCGCATGAGGACCTGGGCGAGAAGGCCGGGCTCGATCCGTACGCCCAGGGTGGGCTCGGCCACCCACGGGATGCCGGCCCAGTCGGCCGCGGGCGACTGCCCGCTGGCCGCGGCGAGCAGGGGCAGCCCGTCCTCGGGGCGGCCGGCCGCGGCGAGCAGGTGGGCGCGGGCCGCGAGTTGGCCGGGTGACGTGTGCGGACCGGCCTTGAACAGGTCGAGGCCGCCGCCCGGGCGCGCGGCCAGACGGCCCAGGATCTCGTGAACCTCGGGCAGGGTCGGGGCGTGGGCCAGCGCGCCGGCGATGTGATCGGCGGCCTTCTCCGGCTCATCTGTCGCCAGGGCCGATCTCGCCTGCTCGAGAGCGCGGTCGGCGGCGCGGCGTAGTTCCACGATGCAAGACAGTAGGGGAAAGAAGAGGTTATGTCAGTAGCCGGGCTGCTGCGCATTAGTGCTCGAAACATTGAGTATATAAACTGTTTCTTGCAATACTGCGCAGCAATCGCGCGGTGAGCCGCACATCAGGGGAGAAACACGTGACACAGCGAGGCCAGGGGATGGCAGCGGACATCGCGGAGCAACCGGGCGGATTCGCCCGTCTGCTGGACGGCGAGCACGCCGGCGCGATCGCCGAGGTGGCCGCCGAGGTGGCCCGCCGGGGTCCGCGCAACGTTGTTTTCGTGGGCCGGGGCACCTCGGATCACGCTGCGCTCTACGGGGCGTACCTCACCGAGATCCGGCTGGGCCTGCCGGTCGCGAGCGCCTCGCCGAGCGCGATCACGCTGTACGGCGCGCGCCCCGACTTCGCCGGCACGCTGGTGATCGGCGTCAGCCAGAGCGGTGGCTCGCCCGACCTCACCGGCGTGCTCAAGGTGGCCCGCGAGACCGGCGGGCTGACCCTCGCGGTCACCAACAACCCCGACTCGACGCTGGCCCGGGCCGCGGAGCTCTCGATCGACGTCGCCGCCGGTCACGAACGGGCGGTCGCGGCCACCAAGACGTACACGGCCGAATTGCTGGCCCTGCTCCTGCTGATCGAGGGCATCCGGGCCGGTGACGGTGTGCTCCCGGCCGAGGAGCGCGCCGCGCTCGACAAACTGCCCCAGCTGGCCGAGGACGCACTCGAGGACCGGACGGCCGATGACCTCGCGCAGCGCTACCGGTTCGCCTCCCGCATGGTGACGACCGGCCGGGGGTACGCCTATCCGACCGCTCGCGAGGCCGCGCTGAAGCTCATGGAGACGTCGTACCTGCCGGCCCTCGCCTTCTCCGGCGCCGACCTGCTGCACGGGCCGCTGGCGATGACCGACCCGGACGTGCCGGTGCTCGCCGTCGTGGGCGACGGTCCGGGCGGCCGCTCGATGCGGGACGTGGTGACCCGGCTCGGCGAGCGGCGGGCCGACGTGGTGACGGTCGGCGCGACCGACGTGCCGGGTGCGGCCGGACGCCTGGCTGTCCCCGCGGTGACCGATGAGCGCTACAGCGCGCTGCTCGACATCCTGCCGCTGCAGCAGCTCGCGCTCTCGCTGGCACTGGCCCGCGGCGAGGATCCCGATGCGCCGCGCGGACTCATGAAGGTCACGGCGACCCTTTAGAAACATGACCGTGGCACGCTTGCTGCGTGTCAACGTTGCGTGATCTGGCCGAGGAGCACACCGGCCTCGGGCCGGCCGACATCGACCACCTGCACCGGCTCGCCGGTGACTGGCAGCTGCTGTCCGACCTCTCCTTCGCCGACCTGCTGATGTGGGTGCCGGTGAAGCGCGAGGCCGGGCAGTCACGCGAATACCTGTGCGTCGCCCAGGTGCGGCCGACCACCGCGCCCACGGCCTATCAGGACGACCAGGTCGGCAAGATCGTCGGCGGTCCCGAGGTGGCCCACCTCGACATCGCCTGGGCCCAGGAGCGAATCTGGCGCGAGGGTGACCCGGTCTGGTACGGCGACACCCCGGCCCGGCACGAGGCGATTCCCGTGCGGCTGCGGGCGGAGTCGGCCGACCGGGACGTCTACAGCGCGGTGATCGCTGTCATCGGGCGCGACACCAACCTCTCCACCGCCCGTACGCCGAGC
>DASRYP010000278.1:0-7967 GCA_035687165.1 Actinoplanes sp.
AACGGCGGCGCTACTTCATCTCGCTCGGCGCGGTCTCGGCCGACCACGGGCACCTCGACGCCGGCGCCGAACCGCTCGGCACCAGCGACGCCGAACGCCTGTACCGCTCCGCGCTCGCCGGCACGATCACCCCGGCCGAGGCCACGGCGTTCCGCCGCCACATGACCTACGAGATGGCCCGGATGTCCTGCGACGACGGCCTGGTCATGACCCTGCATCCCGGCGTCCGGCGGAACCATCACCCGGCGACCCTGGCAGCTTTCGGACCCGACACCGGCCACGACATCCCCGTGCGGCTGGAGTTGACCGCCGCTTTGCAACCGCTGCTGGAGCGCTTCGGCACTCACCCGAACCTGCACCTGGTGCTTTTCACCGTCGACCCCGACGTCTACAGTCGCGAGATCGCGCCGCTGGCCGGTTTCTACCCCGCCGTCTATGCCGGGGCGCCCTGGTGGTTCCTCGACAACCCGAGCGAGATCCGTCGCTACCAGCACGCCGTCACCGAGACCGCCGGGTTCAGCCGGCTGTCCGGTTTCATCGACGATACGCGTGCGTTTTGTTCGATTCCCGCACGCCACGACATGTCCCGCCGGCTCGACGCCGGATTCCTCGCCGGCCTCGTCGCCGAGCACCGCCTGGACGAGGATGAGGCACTGGACACCGTGACCGCCCTGGTCACGACTCAGCCGCGCGAGGTGTTCAAACTGTGAGACCGATCCGTGTCGTCCACCTCGGGCTCGGCGGCTTCTTCCGCGCCCACCAGGCCTGGTACACCGGCTTCGACGAGGAGTGGGGGATCGCCGCGTTCACCGGGCGGTCCGCCGAGCTGGCCGAGTCGCTCACGAAGCAGGACGGCCGCTACACGCTCGTCGTTCGCGGTCCGTCCGCCGACGACCCGCAGGTGCAGACCTCCGTGGTGGCCGCGCACCCCGGAAGCGACGCCGCGACCTGGCGTTCCCTCGTGGCGCTGCCGTCCGTGTCGGTCATCACGCTGACCATGACCGAGGCGGCGTACGCACCCGACGGCGTGGTCGCCGACCGGCTGGTCAACGGCCTGGCCGCGCGGCGTCTCGCCGGTTCCGGCCCACTCGCGGTAGTCTCTTGCGACAATGTGCCCGGCAACGGCGAGGTCACTGCCCGCGTCGTCCGCGACCTGGCGGCCCGCCTCGACCCCGCGCTCGACGAGTGGATCGAAGCCCACGTCTCGTTCGTGACCACGATGGTCGACCGCATCACCCCCAGGACAACCCCTGCCGACGTGCGCGAGGTGGCCGCGACCGGAGGCTGGCAGGATGCCGTGCCGGTGGTCACCGAGCCGTACACGGAATGGGTGCTCAGCGGCGACTTCCCGGCCGGTCGGCCCGCGTGGGAACGGGGTGGGGCGCGCTTCGTCGACGACGTGGTTCCGCACGAGACGCGCAAACTCCTGCTTCTCAACGGCGGACATTCCCTGCTCGCCTACGCCGGGAGTGCGCTCGGCCACGAGACGGTCGCGGCCGCCGTGGGGGATCCGGTATGCCGCGGCTGGCTTGACGAATGGTGGGACGAGGCCTGCCGCCACGTCCCGCTGCCCGCCGAGGAACTCGACGCCTACCGTGCGGCGCTTCTTGAGCGTTTCGCCAATCCGCGCATCCGCCACACGCTCGCCCAGATCGCCGCCGACGGTTCGCAGAAGATCCCGATCCGCGTCCTCCCGGTCCTGCGCGGCGAACGGGCCGCCGGCCGCCCGGCGATCGGCGCGGCCCGCATTCTCGCCGCCTGGATCAATCACCTGCGCGGTATCGGCGCCCCGATCTCGGACGCGGGAGCCGCACCGTACGTGTCCAGCTGTGGCTCGGTCCGCGACGTGCTCAGCCTGCTGGCCCCCGACCTGGCCGAGGACACCGAGCTGATCGCCGAGGTCGAAGCCGGCGGTAGCGGTGTCGCTTACTGGGCGGGTCGGAGGTTGGCCGGAAGCGGGGCACCGACGACCAGGCCGGCGTAGCTGGCGGCGGTGCGGGCCTCCTGGAGCAGGAGGCGTTCGGGGCGTTCTTGGCGCCGGGCCAAGGCCGCCACGTCCTCGAACTCGGGCATCACCTGAAGGACGATGCCGTCACGGTGGGCGACCTTGACCGCGATGCGGGTGTCACCCACGGTGACGTCTGCGAAGGCCCGCTCCAGGGCGACTTTGGTGCGCGGGCTGTGCCGGACGCCGAGCGTGCTGGTGTCGCGGAAGATCTGATCGCGCAGCGCCCCGGCCAGGTCCGCCGGGCAGAGCACGCTCAGCGTGTGCGCCGGACGGCCCTTTTTCATCACGATCGGGACCAGCCACGCGTCCGACGCGCCGCTCCGCAGCAGCCCGGCCAGAATCTCGGGCCACAGTCGCGGATCGAGGTCGTCCACGTTGGCCTCGAGCAGGACGGCCCGCGCACCGTCCGCCGTCGGCCCCGGTTCGGGTCGGTCCGGGCTGTTCGTCTCGCCCGTGCCGATCAGCACGCGCACGACATTGGCGCGGTCTGCCGGGTCGCGGGTGCCCGCACCGACGCCGACCGTGTCGAGCACCATCGGCGGGAGGGGTTCGCAGGCCCGCGCGAAGGTCCGGAGCAGTGCCAGCCCCGTCGGTGTGGCGAGCTCACCCTGCCCGCCGGCCGAGACCCGCCAGCCTTTGGCCAGCTCAGCCACCGCGGGCGCCGGTACCGAGAGCCGCCCGTGCTGGCTACGGACCGTGCCCGACCCGAGCGCTACCGGGCCCGCCGACACGCTCGTGATCCCCAGGTCGGCCAGGGCCGCGCAACAGCCCACCACGTCAGCGATCGCATCCAGCGCCCCGACCTCATGAAAGTGCACGTCATCCACGGCCACGCCGTGCACCCGCCCCTCCGCCTCGGCCAGGAGCCGGAACACGTCGGCAGCCGTTGCCGGCGTCGACCGAGCCGGGCCTGGCCCAGCCGCTGGAACGGCTTCCGCTGGAACGGCTTCCGACGCAGGTCCGGACGATCCACCCGCGTCCGGCGCGGCCCACTTCACTCCGGCGGCTGGTTCCGAGTCCTGTCCGAGCCCGGACGCCGGCGCGGCCCCCCGCTCGACCGTGGAAGCCGTGTCCGGGCCGGCCTGCACAAGGCCGCCTGGCGCCGCCGATCCGGCGCGTTCGAGCAGGGCTCGCACATCCCGCCAAGTGCGGTGCGGCGGTTCGTCGACCAGCGGCTCGACCTCGGCCTTGAGCGCTCGCAGCCCCCCACGCGTCACCTCACGCACCCGGATCCGCACGGTCCCGCCCGACACCGCATCCACCGCCGACCGCACCGCCGCCAATGACGCCCCCGCGTCGAGCAGCGCCCCCAGCAGCATGTCGCCCGCCACTCCGGCCGACGCGTCGATCCAGGCGTGCTTGCCGTTCACGAGGCCGCGATCTGTGCTGCGAGGTGCCCGGCCCCGTACCCGTTGTCGATGTTGACCACGGCGACCCCCGGCGCGCAGGCGTTGAGCATCGTGAGCAGGGCTGCCAAACCTTCGAACGCGGCGCCGTACCCGACCGACGTCGGCACCGCCACCACCGGCGCCGAGATCAGCCCGGCGACGACTCCGGGCAGTGCCCCGTCCATCCCGGCCACGACCACGACGGCCCGCGCCCCGCGCAGCAACTCGACGTGCGCCAGGATCCGGTGCAGCCCGGCCACGCCGACGTCCACGACCAGGTCGGTGGCCCGGCCGAGGTACTGCGCGGTCAGCGCCGCCTCCCGCGCCACCGGCAGATCCGAGGTCCCCGCGGCGACCACGACCACTCGTTCCCCGGTCGGTTCCGGAGGCAGCGGCGGCCACGCGAGCAGCCCCGCCGCCGAGTCGTGAAAGGCGCCCGGCAGCACGCCCAGCACCGCCGCCGCGTGCTCGGCCCCCGCCCGGGTGAAGAGCGTGACCACGTCGTCCCGCTCCCGCATGGCCGCCGCGATCCCCGCCACCTGCTCCGGTGTCTTGCCCGCGCAGTAGACCGCCTCCGGATAGCCGCGCCGCCGTGCCCGGTCCACGTCCAGGTCCGCGTAGGTCGACAGCAGCGCCGCCGGGTCGCCGGTCGCAGCTCGGGTTGATCGAGGCCGGCTGTCGTTCACCGGTCCGCTCCGGCGACGTCGGTGGGTGTCGGGTCCGCTTCGAGGAGAGCGCCGGTGAACGCGCCGGACTGCAGGCCGCCCAGGTCGAGCGTGACGAATCGGAAGCCTGCCTCGGTCACCGCCCGGTGGATGTGTTCGTGTTCGAGCACGGCCCGTGCCAGGTCCTCGCCGGGAAGTTCGAGGCGGGCGATCTCGCCGTGGTGGCGCACCCGCAGGTCGTTGAATCCCAGCCGCCGCAGCGCCGCCTCGGCAAGCTCGATCTGGCTGAGCTTGCGCGGGCTCACGATCGAGTAGTGCGGGATGCGCGAAGCCAGGCAGGGCGCGGCCGGCTTGTCCGCGCAGGGCAGCTCGAACGACCGGGCGATCCGCCGCACGGCCGTCTTGTCCAGCCCGGCTGTGACCAGCGGCGTCAGCACCCGGTGGGCCGCCGCGGCCCGGGCGCCGGGCCGATCACGCCGCCGTACGTCGTCGGCGTTCTCCCCGTAGGCCACCGCGTCGAGCCGGTGCCGCGTCACGAGTTCCGCGTCGATCCGCGTGAACAGCTCGTCCTTGCAGTGGAAGCACCGATCCGGCCCGTTCGCGCGATAGGCCTCGCGCTCGACCTCGCGCGTCTCGATCTCGACCACGGGCACCCCGAGGTGCCGGGCCACCTGGTGCGCGGCCGTCCGCTCGTCGGCGGCGAGGCTCGGCGACACCCCGAGGATCGCCAGCACCCGGTCGGGCCCGAGGGCCTGGGCCGCCAGGGCCAGCAGCACCGACGAGTCGACGCCGCCCGAGAACGCCACACCCAGCCGTTCGACGCCGTTCAACTGGCGGGCCACGTGCTCGACGGCCGCCTCGGTCGCTTCAAGATCCGAGTTTGTCACGATGTCATTCCACGCCGCCCGCGGCCCGGCCAGGAAGCGGTTGCCATTTGTTGCGGCGATCAGCCATGCGCCTCCTGCAGCAGGGTGCGGGCCGCGGCCCGCCGGAGCTTGCCGGACGGGGTCTTGGGCAGCGAGCCGGGCGGCAGGACGCGGACCAGGGCCGGCCGGGCGTCGATCTCGGCGACCACGCGGGCCGTCACCTGACGGGCGATCTCTTTCGCGGCCGTCTCGTCGGCGGCCTGGCGGGACTCGGCCAGCACGGCGAACGACTCGCGGGTCTTGCCTTCGCCGGCCAGCAGGCGGACCGCGACCACGTTGCCCTCGCGGACGCCGGGGACCGAACCGGCCGCGCGTTCGATGTCGGTCGGGTAGATGTTGCGGCCCGCCATGATGATCACGTCTTTGCGGCGGCCGCAGACGACGACCTGACCGTCGGCCAGGTAGCCCTCGTCGCCGATGTCGAGCCACCCGTCGGCATCCCGGGCCGACTCGTAGCCGCCGGGGGTGATGTAGCCGTCGGTGACCGACTCGCCTCGCAGCTGGAGGCGGCCCACCTCGCGGTCGGCGCGTGGCTTGCCGTCGTCATCGACCACGCGCACCTCGACGCTCGGGAACGGACAGCCCAGCATCGGGATCTCGCGCACCGCGGTAGCCCCGAGGGCGGCCGGTGTCGCCCGGTTCTCCGATTCCAGGGCGGCGGCGTCGACCCGGTCGACCGTCATCGGGCCGGCCACCTCGGACAATGAGATGGCCAGGGTGCTCTCGGCGGCGCCGTAGCAGCAGTTGACGGCGTCGGGGTCGAAGCCGAAGGGGGACGCGGCGGCGATGAAGGCCCGCATCGTCGCCGGGTCGATCGGCTCGGCGCCGTTGCAGGCCACCCGCAATGTCGACAGGTCGAGCGGGCCCGGCTCGACGCGGGCGAGCTGTCGGGTCAGCACGGCCCAGGCGAAGTTCGGCGCGGTCGTGATCGTGCCGCCGTAACGGCTGATCAGCTCGGCCCAGAGCAGCGGCCGGCCCAGGAAATCGGCGGGGGTCACACTGACCAGTTCGAGCCCGCTGAGCATGGGCAGCGCCAGACAGCCGATCATGCCCATGTCGTGGAACATCGGCAGCCACGACACCATCACCCCGTCCTCGCCGCAGCTCAGGTGGTCGGCCGAGGCACGCAGGTTGGCGAACAGGTTGCGGTGGGTGATCCGCACCGCCTTCGGATCGGCGGTGGAACCGCTGGTGAGCTGGAGCAACGCGGGGCTGTCCTCGTCGATCTCGACCGGCGGCAGGTCCGGTCCGGCCGACAGCTCAGCCAGGTCGTGGTGGTTGATCCCATACGCCGAGAGCACGGGCGCCATTCGGTCGAAGGGCATGCCGAGCACGACCGACTGCGCGTCGATCATGCGCAGCACCCGGAGGGTGTCGTCGCGCCACACGGTCAGGTCGGTGCGGGGGGTGGGCTGGTGGAGCATCGTCAGGCTGCCGCCGGCCAGCCAGATTCCCTGCGCGACCGGGGCGATCTCGGCCGGCATCCCGGCCAGCACCGCCACCGCCCCGCCCGGCCGCAGCCCGCCCGCGACGAGCGCACCGGCTATCCGGCGGGCGTGCTCGTGCAGATCGGTCCACGTGTGCCGGACCGCCGCACCGGGCTCCCCGGTCACCATGCCGGTGCGGGCCCGGTGGGCGTTCGCGATCACACCTTCGACGAAGCGACTCACACGACCTCCCTAGCTGGGGACGGCCCTTACGCTACGCGGATCCTTCCAAGATCACGGATCCGCGCGACCGGGTGTGGACAACTCGCGCTCGGTCCTCGGGGTAGGCCTGCGGGTCCGGCTGAAGAGAAGTCGGCCGAGCGGCCCGCGCGGACCACGCGCGCCGAGGTCGCCGGTCAGCCTCCTCGCCGAACCGGAGCGGGAGGGTTAGAGTGCGTCGATGCAACGCACCGCGCTGGTCACCGGCGCCTCGTCCGGCATCGGCCTCGCCACGGCGGCCGCGCTCGTGGCCCGCGGCCACCGGGTTCTCGGCACCAGCCGCCACCCCGAGTCGCTGAAGCCGGAGCAGCGGGCCGCCGGCGTCGAATACCTGCCCCTCGACCTCGACGAGCCCGCGTCGATCGAGGCCCTGGCCGAGCAGGTGAGCACGGTCGACATCCTGGTCAACAACGCCGGCGAGAGCCAGAGCGGCCCGTTCGAGGAACTGCCGGCCGCGGCACTGAGCCGCATCTTCCAGGTCAACGTCCTGGGCCCCGTTCGACTGACGCAGTTGACCCTGCCCGGGATGCGGGAGCGCGGCTACGGACGGGTGGTGATGATCGGCTCGATGCTCGCCTCGTTCCCGCTCGCCTACCGCTCGTCCTACGTGGCCACGAAGGCGGCCCTCAAAGGCTTCAGCAACGGAGCAAGGCACGAGTTCTCCCCCTACGGTGTCTGGCTCACCACGGTCGAGCCGGGCTCGATCAGCACCGGTCTCAGCCAGCGCCGCACCAGCTACATCGCCCCCGATTCACCGCATCGCCCCGACTACGAACGGATGCTCGCCGCCCTCAACCGCAACGAGGCCGGGGGCGTGACCGCCGAACGCGTCGCGCGCACCGTCGTCGCGGCGATCGAGGCGGTCGAGGAGCTGCACCGGATCGGTGTGCTGATCGCACTGGACGACTTCGGCACCGGGCACTCGTCACTCGGGTTGCTGCGCACGGTCCCGGTCGACGTTCTCAAGGTCGACAAGTCGTTCGTCGACGAGATCGGCGAGCCGGGCCGGCGGGCGGTGATCGTGGACGCGCTGATCCACGTCAGCAACGGTCTGGGCCTGCGGGCGGTCGCCGAGGGCGTGGAGACCGCCGAGCAGGCCGCCTACCTGCGCGATCTCGGATACCACTTCGGTCAGGGCTACTACTTCGGCAAGCCGGTGCCGCACCCCTCGTTCGCGACCGGGCTGGCGGTCAACTAACGAGTCAGGTCGTGGCGGCGGTGGGTGAGCTTCTCGGCCAGCCAGACGGGCAGCAGGCGGCGCGCGGGGAAGACCA
>DASRYP010000279.1:0-2329 GCA_035687165.1 Actinoplanes sp.
CACCGGCTCGCCACCAAATGCTCCAGAATCCACAAATCTGTCGATGCACGGCAGCGTCACCGTGGCCCCACCTGCATCGAGCGACTCGGGGTCCGAGGTGCTGCCGCACCGGCCTGCGGCCGGCTTGCCATCGAGTCCCTCCGTCCCGCTGTAGCGAGCGGGACGGCCACACCTGGGGACGCTGACCCGTGTCGATGTCGAAGCTCCCTCCGGCCCGCCATAGGACCGTTCCACGGAGTGGGATTGCTGGGGCCAGTTGGAGCTGGAGTTCCGATCGACGTATTCGCATCCGGCTTCGGCTGTGGGGCCAAAAAACCCTGGAGTTGTGGGGCCAAAAAACCCAAGAGAGAACACGGTACAGGTACGGGGTGACGATCATCTGGGAGTCGAAGCGGAACACCGCGTTGTACAGGTGCACGGTGTGCAAGCCGATCTCCACCCCGGCCACGTCGTGGAGGGGTTCGCAGACGTTGAGGGCGTTGCGGATGCGGCCGGGCAGGGTGCCGCCGATCTGTTCCAGGGCGTCGCGTTCGGCGACGTGAGGGCAGTCGGGGTCGGCGAACGCGAGCCGGATCCGGGCGCCGGCGGCGGCTTTGTCGGTCAGCCGCTGCATGCCGTCGGGGACCAGTTCGAGGATGAACGGGTAGGCGTAGCCGAGCAGGTCGATGCGGCTGGTGGCGTTGGTGAGCAGCGACGTCCACAGGTGCTGCGGTATATCGGCGCGGTGTGCCCAGGCGCCGGCGACTTCGGCGGTGGCTTCGGCCCCGGGAGCGAGGTCGGGTCGTGTTTGCGGCCACAGGTCGGTCTCGGTCTCGCCGAGCAGGTCGGCAACCGCCAGGCGGGTGCGCTGACGGGGGATCCGGCCGGACAGCCACCGGGTGACGGTCTTGGTGTCCACCCCGACTGCGACGGCGAGCCCGCCCGGGTCGAGGTTCGCGCGTAGCAGGGCGCTGCGCAGTCGCTGACTCATACCGGCACGGTAGCGGACAGATGAGGGACGTTTGAAGGTCGTGGAAGTGTCCGTGCAGATGGTGTCTGGGACGTTCCTGTGCCCAACGGTGGTTCGTAGGTTCGTGGGTAGATGCCCTGCCGGTGGGTGCCACCGGGGTGAGGGACACACTGTTGCAGGCCGCACCGGAGATCTCCCGATTGCATGGTTGGCTGGGTGTCCCTCACCCTCACATCAGTCGATGTCGGGCTGGTCGGGGTCGAGTGCCTGGTTGAGGGCTTCGATGGCGTTGCGGTGCAGGCGGGGCCGGACGTGGGCGTGCACGTCGGCGGTGACGTGGAGCCGGGAATGACCGAGTAGGTCTTTGATCGTCACGAGTTCGACGCCCTGTTCCAGCAGCAGGGTGGCGCACGAATGTCTCAGGTCGTGGAACCGGATGTAGCGGACTTCGGCGAGGTAGCAGAGGGTTTCGTGTTGCCGGTGCAGGTAGGCCGGGTCGAGCGGACGGCCGGTCGACGAGGCGAACACCAGGTCGAGATCGGTCCACTGGTCGCCGGCTTCCCTGCGGTCGAGGTCTTGCCGCTGCCGGTAACGCCGGAGCGCGGTGACGCACGCAGCCGGGAGCACGATCTTGCGTTGCGATGCCTCGGTCTTGGGCGGTTGGAAGCTCACGCCGCCCTTGACCCGGGCCAGGGTCCGCCGCACGGACAGGTGCCCGCCGTCCAGGTCGAGATCGGCCCATTGCAGGCCGAGTAGTTCTCCCCGGCGCAGGCCAGTGCGTAGGGCAAGTTCGAACAGTGGACCGTGGCGGTGGAACGCGGCGGCGTACAGGTATTTGCGGGCCTCGGTGGCGGTGAACGGCTGATAGCCGGTCCGGCGTGGGGTAGGCAGCCGCACCGCGGAGGCCACGTTGCGGTGCAGAACCTCTTCGCGGACGGCGTGGGCGAGCGCGGCGGACAGCACCGCGCGGATGTAGCGGACGGTGGCTGGTTGCACCCGGTGCTGGCAGCAGGCGCCGACAGCACAGCAGCGGGGTCGGCGGTCTTTGCGCCGGTGGTGCGGGTCGCGGCGGGCGTCCCAGCCGCGGGCGCAGCACTGACACACGGCGGCGGTGCCATCGAGGAACGTACGGACCTCGGCAACGGACAGCGCGTGCAGCGGGCGGTGGCCGAGGCCGGGGATAAGGAACGCTCGCACGTAGGTGTAGTAGTTGGTGTATGTGGACGGCCGGACCCGGTGCACGGCCACGGTGGTCAGCCAGTGCAGCAGGTACTCACCGACGGTCATGTTCGGGTTGACCGGTGCGGGTCGTCCGTGGTGGGAGTCGGCGAGATTCTCGGTCAGTTTGTCGGCGGCCTGCTTGCGGGTGGCGCCGTAGAC
>DASRYP010000280.1:0-6344 GCA_035687165.1 Actinoplanes sp.
GATCGGGATCAGCAGGACGGCGAGCGACATCACCATGTCCTTGGGTGACCGCTCCTGCCCACGGTTGAGCCGGACAGGCGGGCTGGATGCGTCGGGTGCGGGTTCCACCCAACCATTGTTAACCATGTCGCCGACGCGAGACTTGGCGCGTCCGCGCATGTGAGGATCGAGAGACCCACAGACCCCGCAACGTCGCGAGGAGGCGCCCATGCCCGCACGGGTCCCACAGGATCTCGACCGCAACATCGCTCTCGATCTGGTTCGTGTCACCGAGGCCGCCGCGATGGCGGCAGGCCGCTGGGTCGGGCGCGGCGACAAGAACGGCGGGGACGGTGCGGCCGTCGACGCCATGCGCAAGCTGATCAATTCGATTCAGATGCGCGGCACCGTGGTGATCGGGGAGGGCGAGAAGGACGAGGCGCCCATGCTCTTCAACGGCGAACGGGTGGGCGACGGCACCGGCCCCGAGGTCGACGTGGCGGTGGACCCGATCGACGGCACGACGCTGATGAGCAAGGGCATGCCCGGTGCCGTGGCGGTGCTGGCCGTGGCCGAGCGGGGCGCCATGTTCGATCCGAGCGCGGTCTTCTACATGGACAAGATCGCCGTCGGTCCCGACTGCGCCGACGTCATCGACATCGACGCCGGCACCCAGGAGAACCTGCGCCGCGTCGCCCGGGCGAAGCGGTCCAGCATCTCCGACGTGACCGTCTGCATCCTCGACCGGCCCCGGCACGCCAAGCTCGTCGAAGAGGTGCGCCAGGCCGGCGCGAACATCAAGTTCATCTCCGACGGGGACATCGCCGGGGCGATCTCGGCGGCCCGGTCCGATTCCGACGTGGACGTTCTCCTGGGGGTCGGCGGCACCCCGGAGGGCATCACCGCGGCGTGCGCGCTCAAGTGCCTGGGCGGCATGATCCAGGCCAAGCTGTGGCCGCGGGACGAGGCCGAGCGCGACAAGGCGCTGGCCGCCGGGCACGACCTCGATCGGGTGCTGACCACCGACGATCTGGTCACCGGCGACAACTGCTTCTTCGTGGCGACCGGCGTAACCTCGGGCGACCTGCTCAAGGGCGTGCGTTATCGGGCCGGCGGCGCGCACACCCAGTCGATCGTGATGCGGTCCAAGAGCGGCACCATCCGGGTGATCGACTCGTACCACCGGTTGGAGAAGCTCGCCCTCTATTCCGCGATCGACTTCGACGGCCACCTGCCGACCGTCCCCCTGGGCGACGGCGACCCGGTCATCTGACGACGAGGCTGAGAGAAACCTGGACAGCGAAGTCCGTCCCTTGGCGGGCCTTGCTGTTGCCTGGAACTATCGAAAGATGAGTTACGGGGCGCAAGCGCGCGCGGACGCAGAAGCGAAGTTCGGCACCGATGCCTTCTACGCCTCGCTGGGCCGGGCGTTCGTGACCATGTGCGCCGTCATTCCGGTGCTCTTCCTCGTCGAGGTGATCGACGTCGGCATCGGCTCGGGGCAGCTCGACGTGGCCGGCGGCATCATCCCGCGCCGCGTCGAGGGCCTTGACGGCGTGCTCTTCAGCCCGTTCCTGCACGCCGGCTGGGACCATCTCTACGGCAACGCCGTCCCGCTGATCCTGGTGGGCACGTTCGCGCTGGCCGGCGGCGTGAAGCGGTTCATCTGGTCGACCTTCGTGATCATGCTGATCAGCGGCCTGGGCGTCTGGTTCGTCGGCGACCCGCAGAGCGTGGTCGTGGGCGCCAGCGGGGTCATCTTCGGCTATCTCGGCCTGCTGCTCACCCGCGGCCTGGTCGAACGCTCCTGGTGGAACCTCGGGGTGGCCGCGTTCATCGGCTTGCTCTATTGGTACCAGCTCTACAACATCCTGCCGACCGATCAGCCGATCTCGTGGCAGGGCCACCTGCTCGGCCTCCTGGGTGGCGCGGTGGCGGCGATCTTGTTCCGCCGCAAGCGGGTCCGCCCGGCCGCTGCCACCGACACCACGCTCAACTTCTAACGCAGCTTGCGGATCGCCGCCTTGATCGCCGGGCGGAAGGTGGAGACCTGGGTGTAGACGCCGGGATAGTCGTCGCGTCCGCAGCCCAGCCCCCAGCTCACGATGCCCACCTGTACCCAGTCGCCGCGTTTGTCGTGGCCGATCATCGGTCCGCCGCTGTCACCCTGGCACGTGTCGATGCCGGGCGACCCGGCGCAGAGCTGCTCGTCGTAGACCAGCTTCACCCCGGCTTTTCGGTACGCCGCGGCACACTTCCCGTCCGGCACGGTGGGCACGGTTGCGTAGTGCAGGCGCTGCTCCTGCTGGATCGAGTCCTCACGGGTCTGGCCCCAGCCCATCACGACGTACTCCCCCGGCCCCACCACTCCTTGTCCGAGCCGCAGCGTCGGCAGGCGCAACGGCCGGTCGAGCCGGATGACGGCCCAGTCGTCCCCACGGGTCTCGTGAATGAAGCCCTCGGCCCGGATCACCTTCTCGGACCGGGCGTTCTGGGCGTCGCGCGACCTGAGATCGATGACTCCGGCGGTGACCTCGATGCTCTCGTTCCGGGCGGAGCCGTCCACCGCACCGGTGTTCTCGACACAGTGGCCGGCGGTCAGCACCACGCGAGGTTCCGTCAGCGTCCCGCCGCAACCCATCGAGAGCCGCACGGTCCACGGGAACTTGCCCTGCGGCGCGACGAGCCCACCGACCACGTCACGGGCCGGTCGCGCACCCTCACCGGCATACGCGGGCGGGCCGCCGATCGTGGGCAGGACCGCCAGGATCCCGACTACGATCCACGACGCGACATTTCGCACCATTGCGCTATTTGACCACAGCGAGACGGGCCGCGCGGTAAGCCGCGCGGCCCGTCATCACACCCGTCTATTTAGTACCAGCCCACGTCCTGCGAGTGACCCCACGCGCCGCACGGCGTGTCGTACCGACCCTCGATGTAACCGAGACCCCAGTCGATCTGGGTCGCCGGGTTGGTCTTCCAGTCACCGCCGGACGACGCCATCTTGCTGCCCGGCAGGGCCTGCGGGATGCCGTACGCGCCTGAGCTGCGATTGGTGGCCTTGTGGTTCCAGCCACTTTCCTTCTTCCACAGCTTCTCCAGGCAGGAGAACTGGGAGATCTTGAAGCCAGCCTTGATCATCAGCGAGCAGCCGATGGCCCGGTTTCCGCTGAACTCGTCGCACGAGGCGGGAATGTCGCCGGTGAAGGCGGGCGTGCTGCCCGACTCCTCGTCGGAGGCCTTCTTCTTGGCCGCGGCGGCCTTGGCTGCGGCGGCCTTGGCGGCAGCAGCAGCGGCGGCATCGGCCTTTTTCTTGGCGATGACCTTCCGCTCGAGCTGATGCGCCTTGGCGGCGGAGGCCTTGGCGGCGGAGGCAGCCTTGGCGGCCGCGTCACCCTCCGCCTCGCGCTGCCACGCACGGGCCGCCGCATGCTCGGCCTGGCGTTGCTTCAGCAGCTGCATGTCGTCGACAGCGACCTGCGCGACGACGCTCGCTTCGGCGCTCCGCTGCTGGACTTCCCGGTCCTGTGTGAGGTAAATGCCGCCGGCCGCACCTGCTACCAGCAGGCCGACCGAGGTGACACGTACTCCGACCCGGCTCCAGAGCCGATTCACGAAGTTTCCCTTCGTCGGGGGCAATGACGCGGCACCCCCACCATCAGGTGAAATGGTGGCGAACGGGCCGCAAGCACCGCGACCCGAAACGGGCCGGCCCGCCGATCAGACTCGATCGGCGAGGTGGCCCGAAGTCGATCTCCGACGACGGTAACCACGCATGGCGCTCGTCAGACACCATGTCGCAAGGTGAAGTGGATGTGAAACGACGGTGCCTTGTTGTGAATTTGCTCACAACAATTTACCGACTAAAACGGGCGATAAGACCCAGAAATCACACCACTCCCGAGGGGAATCCGTGACCGCGTCACGGATTCCCCTGATTACTCAGAGTGGGATTTCCTCCAGCAGATCGGTGACGACTTCGGCAATCGGTGACCGCTCGGAACGGGTCAGCGTCACGTGCGCGAAGATCGGGTGACCCTTGAGGGCCTCGATCACCGCGGTGACGCCGTCGTGCCGACCGACGCGCAGGTTGTCCCGCTGGGCGACGTCGTGGGTGAGCACCACCCGCGACCCCTGGCCGATGCGCGACAGGACGGTCAGCAGCACATTGCGCTCGAGCGACTGGGCCTCGTCCACGATGACGAACGCGTCGTGCAGGCTACGGCCGCGGATGTGGGTCAGCGGGAGCACCTCGAGCATCCCGCGAGCCATCACCTCTTCGACCACATTGGCGTGCACCACGGCACCCAGGGTGTCGAAGACGGCCTGCGCCCACGGCGACATCTTCTCGTTCTCGGTGCCAGGGAGATAGCCCAACTCCTGGCCGCCCACGGCGTAGAGCGGACGGAAGACGATGACCTTCTTGTGGCGGTTACGCTCCATCGTGGCCTCGAGACCCGCGCAGAGCGCCAGCGCCGACTTGCCGGTGCCGGCCCGGCCACCCAGCGAGACGATGCCGATCGACTCGTCCAGCAGGATGTCGAGGGCGACCCGCTGCTCGGCGGAGCGGCCACGGATGCCGAACGCCTCCCGGTCGCCGCGCACGAGCCGTACGGTCTTGTCGGGGTTGACCCGGCCGAGCGCTGATCCGCGCGGCGAGTGGATCACCAGACCGGTGTGGCAGGGCAGGTTGTCGGCCTCCTCCAGCTCCAGCTCCTCGCCGCCGTAGAGGCTGCTCACCTGCTCCTCGCCGAGTTTGAGGTCGGCCATGCCGGTCCAGGTCGGGTCGCTGGCCTGACCGTGGCGGTACTCGTCGGCGGTCAGCCCCACCGCGGCCGCCTTGACCCGCAGCGGCATGTCCTTGCTGACCAGCGTGACGTCCCGGCCCTCGGCGGCGAGCCCGAGCGCCACCGAGAGGATGCGGGTGTCGTTCGAGTCGTTACGGAAGCCCTGCGGCAGGACGCTCTGGTCGGCGTGGTTGAGCTCGACCCTCAGCGTGCCACCCTCGTCGGTGCAGAGGACCGGCTGGTCGAGCCGGCCGTACTTGATCCGCAGATCGTCGAGGAGACGCAACGACTGCCGCGCGAACCAGCCCAGCTCGGGGTGGTGACGCTTGCCCTCCAGCTCGGAGATGACCACCAGGGGGATCACCACCTCGTGATCGGTGAACCGGCGGAAGGCCGCCGGGTCGGACAGGAGGACCGAAGTATCCAGAACAAAAACCCGGCCCGTCGGGGCCGGTTCGGCGTCTGCGTGCCGGTCCAGGGACTGGCGTCCCGTGCGCGCGCGGCTCGTGGAGACTTCGGCGGCCGAGTCGAGGGAAACGTCGGCGTCAGATCGGCGTGATGTCACAGGCCTGCTCCAGCGGCGGGCGTGCAACCCGGGACGCCCGCGGTCCGCCACCTCCGGCGCCCGGTCTGTTGCACGGGGCTGATTGCGGAGCCCCGTGGCGCACTTGTCGCAGGTCCGGGCCGACCGGCTGGCTCGGGATGACCCCGCGCCATGACTCAAACGCTAGCGGTGATCAGCCTCTCGCGGTAGTACGCAAAAACGGGTGACGTTCGCCGGACAGCCAAAATTCTTCGGCATGAAACGGCACCCCGGGCGGGTAATCTGACGACGTGGCACAGACTCCGCGTCCTACCCATCCGCTGAGCATCGACGAGGCCTGGGGGTTTACCGCCACCCACGCGTCGGCGACCACCTTCTTCTTCGACTTCGACGGCGTCCTCTCGCCGGTCACCGTCGACCCCGACGCCTCGCAACCGGCGCCGGCCGTCCTCGGCGTGCTCGAACGCCTCGCCGGGGTCGTCCGTCGCGTCGCCATCGTGTCGGCCCGCCCGGTCAGCTTCCTACGCTCCCGGTTCGCCTCGTTGGAGCGCGTCGACCTCTACGGTCTCTACGGTCTCGAGGTGTGGCACGAGGGCGAGGTCGTCACCGAGCCGGCCGCGCTGCCCTGGGTGCCCGCGATGTCCGACCTGGCCGAGCACGCCAAGGCCGAGCTGCCGGCCGACGTGCTGGTCGAATACAAGCGGCTCTCCGTGGCCCTGCACTACCGCACCGCCCCGCACGAGGCGTCCGCGGTCGAGCGCTGGGGCCACGAGCAGGCCGAGCGCCTCGGGCTGCGGGTTCAGGCGGGCCGAATGGTGGTCGAACTCAAGCCGCCGGTCGACCAGGACAAGGGCATGGTCATCACCGAGGGCGTCCGCGACGCGGGTTGCGCGTGGTATTTCGGCGACGACATGTCGGACATCAAGGCGTTCGACGCGTTGCGGGCCCGCGAGGCCGTCGACCCGTCGTTCTTCGGGGTCGCCGTCGCCGTCGCCAACCCCGAGACCGGCGCCGAGGTGTCCAGTGCGGCC
>DASRYP010000281.1:0-3212 GCA_035687165.1 Actinoplanes sp.
AATCTGCGCCGGAACCGCCCGCCAGGGCGTCTGCTTTCCCGGCGGCGTCTGCTTTCCCTGGCTCAAAGGGGCGCGAACGGTCATGGGATCAGCCTATCGCCGAGTGCTCGCGTCCAGGATGTGGCGGCCCCCCACACGAAAACGGCATTCGTGAGCCGGATCGCCGGTTCTTGCCGCCTCCGGGCCCCTGTGTAATCGTGTCAACGTGGATCAAGAACGGGCTGATCAGAACTTCACGGCCACGGCGGCCGTGGAGCCGGGCCGGGTCGTGGTCACCGTCACCGGCGAGGTGGACATGGCGACCGCCGAGGCGATGGTCCAGGCCGGCACCAAGGACGGCGCCCCCGCCGCCACGCTCGACCTGCGGGCGGTCACCTTCTTCGACTCGGCCGCGATCCACGCGTTGCTGCAGCTCGCCGAGCATTACGGCGAGCGTCTGACGGTGCTCCCCTCGTCCCAGGTGCACCGGGTGCTCGAGATCGCCGGGTTGTCCACGCAACCCTGGCTCAGCGACTGAGGGGACGCCGCAGCGTCACCGACGTCCCCTGCTCCGAGCGCACCACCGACAGCTCGGTAAGCGCACCGATCAGCGCCAGCCCGCGCCCGCGGAAGCCGCCTTCGATGCTCGGCCGCCAACTCCCGGTGTCGCTCACGGTGACGGTCACCGCATCGTCGGCCAGCGACGCCTCGACCGTGACCACCGGTTCGGCCGGCTCGATCGGGTGTTCGACCGCGTTCGCCGCCGCCTCCGACACCGCCACGATCACGTCGAAGATGTCGGCCTCGGGCACGTCGCCCGCGGTCAGGAAGTCCTCCAGCCGGCGGCGCAGCACGCTCAACCCGGTGGGCTCGGCCGCCAGCCGCAGCACGAACTCCCGCGGCTCGGTCACCTCCATCGCGAGCAGCGCGATGTCGTCGCGCCGCGAGCGCCGGGCCGCCTTGGCCAGCAGGGTGTCGAGCAGGTCCTCGATGTGCTCGGCCGGCTTCGCCACGTCGGCGGTCAGCTCGGCGAACCCGGCGTCGATCCCGGTCTCGCGGTCCTCGACCAGGCCGTCGGTGTAGAGCAGCAGGCGGGCGTTGGCCAGCAGATCGGCGGAGAGCGTCGGGTATTCGATGTCGGAGAGCGCGCCGATCGGCGGGCCGAGCGCCGTCGAGTAGAGGAACGACCCCAGCTCGCCCGGCGACACGAGCACCGGCGGCGGGTGACCGGCGGACGAGAAGTGCACCCGCCGTTCCCGGGGGTCGAAGCGCACGCAGACCACGGTCGCGAATTGCCGCCGGCCGAGGTTGTCGACGAGCCGGTTGAGCCTGGTCAGTGCCGCCCCGCAGTCGAAGCCCTCCAGGATGTACGCCCGCAGCGCGTTGCGGAGCTGTCCCATGCCGGCCGCCGCCTGCACCCCCTTGCCGACCACGTCGCCGATGACCAGGAAGAGCTGATCGTCCGGCCGGGGGATCACGTCGTACCAGTCGCCGCCGACCTCGGCCTCGCTGCTGCCCGGCAGGTAGCGGCTGGCCACGATCGCGCCCGGCACCGGAGGCAGCGACTGCGGAAGCAGGCTGTGCTGCAGCGTGGTCGCGATCCGGTGCTCGGCCTCGTAGAGCCGCGCGTTCTCCAGCCGCAGCCCGATGAGCCGGGCCAACTGGGTCAGCACCGCCGGTTCCAGGGTGCCCTGCGGGGACGACCACACTCGCAGCTCGCCGACGGTCGCGCCGGACGTGTCCGGCAGGGGCAGCACGACGTCGGGCCGGTCCCGCGGGTCGGCGCCGCCGTCCACCTCGGCCCGCGCGCCGGGCGCGGTGATCACCACCCGGCCGGCCGCCGCCATGTCCCGCACGTGCTGAGCGGCGACGTCGAGCACCTCGGCCGTGGTGCGCACGGTGTTCACCGCGGCGGCCGTGTCAACCAGCCCGCGCAGCCGGCTGAGGACCTGCCGGCGGGCCTGGCCGAGATCGAGGTTGGAACGGACCCGCGCGGTCAGGTCGCGCGCCGAGAAGGGCTTGACCAGGTAGTCGTCGGCGCCCGCGGCGAGGCCCTCGCTGGATGCCTCCTCACCGGCCCGGGCCGTGAGCACGAGGATCGGCACGTCCCGGGTGCGCTCGTCGCCGCGCAGGGCGGCGATCAGGCCGAAGCCGTCGAGCCGGGGCATCATCACGTCGGTCAGCACCAAGTCGAACGCCTGCTGCTCGGCCAGGTCGAGCGCGGCCTGGCCGTCGACCGCGGTGGTGACGTCCCAGAGCGGGCGCAGCAGCCGGCTGAGGTGGTCGCGCAGATCGGCGTTGTCGTCGACGAGCAGGATGCGGCCGCGTGGCCGACCGTTAGCGCCGGGCAGCGGCGCGAGCGGCGGCGGCTCGTCCCCGGTCCACCAGTGTTCGGCCTCCTCGACGTACGGCCGGGCGTCGATCTCCGCGACGATGCGGTCGCCGCCCTCGACGAGCCGGTCGGCGGGCAGGTGCGCCGTGCCGAAGGGAACGGTGACCGTGAAGACGCTGCCCGCGCCGGGCTCGCTCTCGACGCCGGCCGAGCCGCCGTGCAGCTCGGCCAGCTCGCGGACCAGGGCGAGGCCGATGCCGGTGCCCTCATGACTGCGGGACCACACCCCGGTGACCCGGTGGAACCGGTCGAAGAGCAGCGGGAGCTGGTCGGGCGGGATGCCGATCCCGGTGTCGCGCACGATCAGTTCGGCGCCCCGGTCGGTGGCCCGGACCCGTACCTCGATGAGACCGGCCGGGGTGTATTTCACCGCGTTGGAGAGCAGATTGAGGACGATCTTCTCCCACATCTCGCGGTCGACGTGCACCGCCCGGGGCAGCGGCGGCGCCTCCACCACCAGCTCCAGCCCCGCACGCTCGGCGGCCGAGCGGAACGTGCTGGCCAGTCGCGCGGTGTAGTCGGCGAGATCGGTCGGCCGGTATTCGGCGCGCATCCGGCCCGACTCGAGGCGCGAGAAGTCGAGCACCGTGTTGACCAGCTTGAGCAGCCGCAGGCCGTTGCGATGCATCGGCAGCAGCCGCTCGCGCTCGGCGGCGGGCAGCGCCGGGTCGTCGAGCAGGTCCTCCAGCGGGCCGAGGATCAGCGTCAACGGCGTACGGAACTCGTGGCTGACGTTGGAGAAGAAGTTGGTCTTCGCGGCGTCCAGCGCGGCCAGCTCGGCGGCCCGGCGGCGTTCCTGCTCGTACGCGCGGAGGTTCGCCACCGCGCGGGAGATCTGCGC
>DASRYP010000282.1:0-6837 GCA_035687165.1 Actinoplanes sp.
GAAGGCGGCGAGGAGTCGTTCGCGGGGTGTGAGGTCTGTGCGGTCGAACACTCCGGACATGACGTCGGGATCGAATCGGCGCAGGTATTCGGCGATCAGCTCGTCCTTGCCGGTGAAGTGCTGGTAAAACGTGCGCTTGGACACCTGAGCCACCGCGCAGAGCTGGTCCATGCCGGTGCAGTTGATGCCTTGATCGCGGAACAGCTGTTGTGAAGCGCTGACGATTCGCTCTCGTGCGCCCCTGCCGCGGCGCAGGCCGCGCGGCCCCTTCTCCAACTCCGTCACACCCCCAGCGTAGCCCCATCGGGTACCGGCCGGTGTGCATAGCTTGCGGCCGGCGTCGCCGGCCGCTACGTTAAGAACACAGATCTGTGTACTTAACACCGGAACGGCGAGTGGATGGAGTAGTTGTGGGAAAGCTCGATGGCAAGGTCGCGGTGATCACTGGCGCGACAAGCGGTATGGCGCTGGCCGGTGCCAAGCTGTTCGTCGACGAAGGGGCTCACGTCTTCATCTCGGGTCGGCGGAAGGACGCGCTGGACGAAGCCGTCAGGCTGATCGGCCGGAACGTGACCGGTGTACAAGCCGATTCGGCCGACCTCGACGATCTGGATCGCCTGTTCGAGACCGTCAAGCAGGAAACCTGTTCGAGACCGTCAAGCAGGAAAAGGGCACGGTCGACGTGTTGTGGGCAAGTGCCGGCACGGGCGAACAGGGCCGGCTCGGCGAGATCACCGAGGAGCAGTTCGACGCCGCCTTCTCGGTGAACGCACGCGGCACGCTGTTCACGGTCCAGAAGGCGCTGCCGCTGTTCAACGATGGCGGCTCGATCTTCATGACCGGGTCGAACGCCTCGCTGCGGGGCTACCCCCAGTGGAGTGTGTACGCGGCGAGCAAGGCCGTGCTGCCCGCCTACGCACGAGTGTGGGTGGCCGAACTCAGGGACCGGAAGATCCGGGTGAACGTGCTGACCCCCGGCCAGGTCGCCACGCCGATTCTGGAGAAGGTGCTGGACCCGGAGATGAAGGCGCAGTTCGAGTCCGTGATCCCGCGGCGAGAGATGGGCCGCCCTGAGGAGATCGCGTCGGTCGCGTTGTTCCTCGCCTCGGACGACTCGAGCTACGTCAACGGCATGGAGCTGGTTGCCGACGGCGGCACCACAGTGATCTGACGGCGGTGAACTGCTCACGACGTCGGCGGCCATCAAACGGGCGCGGAAACGGACCGGGCCTTGACCGCCCGGTCCGTCCTGGTTCTCCGTCGTCAGCGGGTGGGATGGACCACCCCGGCGGCGCCGCCGCCTCGACGGGTGGGTTCGGCGGCGGCGATGAAGCCGTTGCGGGTGAACTCGATCGCGGTGGCGGCGCCCAGTTCGGGGACGTCGGCGGCGAACGTGTGGCCCCGCGGGGTCAGGGCGGGGCCATAGGTCGTACGGAAGGCCGGCTCTGCTTGGATGCCCGCGGAGTTGCGCTGGGAAGCGCGCGGGGCCGCCATCGACTCGGGCAGTGACCGGCCGAGCACCACGCGATTCAGCAGGATCTGCAGGACGGTGGTGATGATGGTGGCGCCGCCGGGCGAGCCCAGGGCCAGGAACGGCTTACCGTCTCGCAGGATGATCGTCGGGGACATGGAGCTGCGCGGGCGCTTGCCGGGGCCGGGCAGGTTCGGATCGGGGGCGGTGCCCTGCGTACCGGTGAAGTTGAAGTCGGTCAGTTCGTTGTTGAGCAGGAAACCGCGACCGGGTACGACCATCGCGTTGCCGCCGGTCTGTTCGATCGTGAACGTGTACTCGACGATGTTGCCCCAGCGGTCGGCGACCGTCAGGTTCGTGGTGCTCATGCCCTGCTCGACCGGGCCGCCGACCTTCGCCGGGGTGCAGCCCGAGGAGTTCAGGTCGCCGGGCGGGACGGGCTTGGTCAGCGCGGTCGTGGGCGAGATCTGGCAGGCGCGCTGAGCTGCCCAATCGTCGGAGACAAGGCGTTTCAGGACCGACTGCGGCGTGTCCGCCCCGACGTAGCGGTTGCGGTCGGCGAAGGAGAGGGCGGACGCCTCGAGGTAGTAGTGCAGCGCCTTGGTCACGTCGGCTTCGGACAGGCCGGCCGTCTCGAGGATGTTGAGGGCCTCACTCACGGCCACGCCGCCGCTGGAGGGGGTCGACATGCCGTACACGGTCAGGTCGCGGAACGTCGACCTGGTCGGGGCCGGGAAGCGGAGGTCGTAGCGGGCCAGGTCGGACAGGGTGAGCGTGCCCGGGCGGATCGGGAAGGCCCAGGTGCCGACCGGGGTCGACGAGACGGGCGGCTTCTGCACGGTACGCACGATGTCGCGGGCCACGGCGCCCCGGTAGAGGACGTCGATGCCGTTGCGGGCGATCAGCCGGTAGGTGTCGGCCAGGTCGGGGTTGCGCAGCGTCGAGCCGACGGCCGGCGGGGCGCCGCCGGGCAGGTAGATGTCGGCCGTCGAGTCGAACTGGCCGAAGGCCGCGGCGTTGTCGGCGACCTGCTGGCGGAAGGTGGCGTCGACCGGGAAGCCGCGGTCGGCCACCTGGGCGGCGGGCTGGAGCAGGGCGGCGAGGGACTTGCTGCCCCACTTGCGGGTGGCAGCGGCCCAAGTCGCGAGGGTCCCGGGGGCTCCGACGGAGAGGCCGGAGACGCGGGCCTCCTGGAACTCGTACGGCAGGTTGTCGGTGGGGTCGATGAAGTGGGTCTCTTTCATCGTGGCCGGTCCGGTCTCGCGGCCGTCGATGGTGGCGACGCTGTGTTTGCGGGCGTCGTAGTAGACGAAGAAGCCGCCGCCGCCGAGGCCGGCGGAGAAGGGTTCGGTGACGCCGAGGGTGGCGGCAGCGGCGACGGCCGCGTCGACGGCGTTGCCGCCGCGGCGGAGCACGTCGAGGCCGACAGCCGTGGCGGTCGGGTCGACCGTCGAGACGGCGCCGCCGTAGCCGGTGGCGGTGGGGCCGAGCGGGGGTGCGGGCGAGGAGCCGCCGGCCGAGGCCGGTGAGGGCGCGACGAACAGCGCCGCTGAGAGGGAGAACACGCCAAAGACCGGCAGAATCCGCATCGATCCTCCGAAGTCGACTGCGATTTTCGGCGCTGTGGGTGCGGCCATCCCTAGCCCCCACCCACCCTAGGGAGAGGAAGGGAGCCTATGCCTTCGAGAAGCGGCAGAACCGGTTATCCACAGAGCCGTTGGTCTATATCTACCTACCAGATCCGTCAGGAATGCGCCGCCCATGTCGCGAACATCTCCGCGTACGGACCCCTCGCCGCCACCAACTCCGCGTGCGACCCGCTCTCGATGATCTTGTGTCCGTCCACCACGATGATCCGATCCGCCCGCATCGCCGTCGACAGCCGATGCGCCACCAGAATCGCCGTACGCCCGTCCAGCAGCGCGTCCAGTGCGGCCTCCACCCGCAGCTCCGAACGCAGATCCAGGCTCGACGTGGCCTCGTCCAGCACCACCACCCGCGGCTCGGCCAGAAACGCCCGCGCCAACGCCAGCAGCTGCCGCTCCCCCGACGACACCGACTGCCCCCGCTCGTGCAGCTCGGTCTCCAGCCCGTCCGGCGAACGTTCCACCAGCTCCCGCAGCCCCACCGCGTCGACCGCCGCCCACACCTCCTCGTCGCTCGCCTCCGGCCGGGCGAACGCGATGTTGTCCCGCAACGTGCCCGCGAACAGGAACGGCTCCTGCGGCACCACCCCGATCTGCCGGCGCAACGACTCCAGTGTGACGTCCCGCAGGTCGTACCCGTCGATCTCGATGCTCCCCTCGGACGGGTCGTAGAAGCGGGTCACGAGTTTGGCCAGCGTCGACTTGCCGGCCCCGGTCGGTCCCACGCAGGCCACCGTCTCCCCCGGCTCGATCCGCAGCGACACCCCTTCGAGCACCGGCCGGTCGGGCCGGTAGCCGAACGTCACGTCGGCGAAGACGATCTCCCCGCGTACCGGCGGAAGGGCGACCGCCGCGGCGCGCTCGGACACGGTCGGGGCCTCGGCGAGCAGGCCACGGATCTTGCCGATCGCCGCCTTGCCCTGCTGGTACTGCGTGTAGAGCTGGACGAGCTGCTGCACCGGCTGGAAGAACGAGTTGATGTAGAGGACGAACGCGGTGAGCTCGCCGATCGTCAGCTCGCCACGAAGCACCATCCGGCCGCCGAGGAGCAGCAGGACGGCCATCGCGATCAGGCCGATCACCGACGTGCCGGGGCCGTAGATGGCGTTGATCCGGCCGGTCCAGTCGTTGGCGTCGCGGTAGCGGCCGACGACGTCGCGGTGGGCGACGACGTTGCGTTCCTGCCGGTTGTGCGCGGTCACCACGCGGACGCCGTTGAGGCTCTCGGCCAGGTCGCCGAACATCGCCGCGATGGCGTCGCGCTGGCGGTTGTAGCCGCGGTCGGCGGCGTGCCGGAACCACAGCGAGGCGATCGCCAGCGGCGGCACGACCAGGGCCAACGTGATCAGGGCGAGGCCCGCGTTGTAGTGGAGCAGCACCCCGGTGACGACCACCATCGTCAGTCCCTGGATGAGGAACTGGGCGAAGCCGTCCTGCAGCAGGCTCTGCAGCGACTCCACGTCGGAGGTCATCCGGGTCATGGTGACCCCGGCCTTCTCCCGGGTGTAGTAGTCGAGCGACATCCGCTGCAGGTGGGCGAAGATGCGGATGCGCAGGTCACGGGTGGCGGCCGCGGCGAGCAGGCCGCTCTTGCGCATGCGGATCGCGGTCGCCAGCCCGGTGAGCAGCACGGCGGCGACGAAGCAGATCGTCGCGATGATCAGGACGCGCAGGTCTCCGGCCGCGATGCCGTGGTCGATGCCGACCTGCACCAGGTACGGACCGGCCTGCAGCAGCAACGTCTCGACCAGGATCGCGAGCGACGCGGCGAGGAGCAGGCCGGGCCGCCCGATCAGCAGCCGGGTCATCGAGATGCGACTGCCGGAGTCGTGCACCGGGTCGAACGGAACGCCCGGGTCGCCGTGGTCGGGTTCGCGCGCCTCGAGCTGGGCGACGCCTTCGACCAGGTCGTCGGGAATGCCCGAGAACGGCAGCCCGTTGCCCTTGCGCCCGGCCGCCCCCATCGACGGCCGCCCACCCACGTTGAACCCGCCGAAGCCACCCCCGTACATGCTCATGCGGAAGCCTCCACGGTCGTCGCCAGGACTTCGGCGTAGCGCGGCTCGGTCTCGAGCAGGGACGCGTGCGTGCCGTCGGCGATCACGCGGCCGGCCTCCAGCAGAACGACGCGGTCGGCCAGACCGATCGTCGAGAGGCGGTGCGCGACGATCAGTGTGGTACGCCCGCGCATCTGCTCCCGCAGCGACGAGTGGATGCGCTGCTCCACGGTGACGTCGATGGCGCTGGTCGCGTCGTCGAGGACCAGCACCGGCGGGTTGACCAGCAACGCCCGCGCGATCGCGACCCGTTGCCGCTGCCCGCCGCTGAGCGTGTAGCCGCGCTCCCCCACCACCGTGTCGTACCCGTCCGGCAGTTCGCGGATGAACTCGTCGGCGCCCGCCGCCACGGCCGCCTCGACGACCTCGGCCCGGGAGGACGAGGGCCTGCCGTACGCGATGTTGTCGTGCAGCGAGAGCGAGAACAGGAACGGCTCGTCGGGCACGATGCCCACCTGCTCGCGCAGCGAGGCCAGCGCGAGCGCGCGCACGTCGTGCCCGTCGATCGTGACGCGTCCCCCGGTGACGTCGTAGAACCGCGCCGCGAGCCGCCCCAGCGTCGACTTCCCCGATCCGGTGCGCCCGACCACGGCCACCGTCTCCCCGGGCCGGATGCGCAGGTCCAGGCCGTCCAGCGCCGGGGTCCCGTTGGGGTACGCGAAACCGACGTTCTCGAAGGCGAGGTCGCCGCGCAACGGCACGACGAGCGGGTCCGGCCCGTCCACCACCTCGCTCGGCGTATCGAGGATCTCGTAGATCCGGCGCGCGGACGCCGAGGCCCGCTGCCCCATCATGATCATCATGCCGAGCATGCGGAACGGCGGCTGGAGCATCAGGACGTACGAGTTGAAGGCGACGATCGTGCCCACGGTGGTCTGCCCGTCGATCACCATGATGCCGCCGACCAACAGCACCAGCGCGAGCCCCAGCCGGGGCAGGTTGTCCAGCAGCGGGTTCCAGCGGCTGCGGATGCGCGCGTCCTCCCGGTAGGCCCATCGGATCCGGTCGGCGCTCCTCGCCAGCGACTCGAGCTGGCGCCCCTCGGCCGCGAAAGCCTTGACGATGCGGACGCCCTGGATGTTCTCGTCGACCACGGTGGCCAGCCGGGCCAGGCGGGCCTGGATCATCCAGGAGATCGGGAAGATCGCCTTGCGCATGCTGACCCCGAGGATCCCGATGATCGGCATGGTGGCCATCGCGACGATCGCGAGCGGCACGTTGATCGAGAGCATCAGTCCGAACGCGACGACCGCGATCAGGCACTGGACGAGGATCGACGGGCCGAACGAGAGGTACATCTGCACGGCGCGGATGTCGGAGCCCGAGCGCGACATGAGCTCCCCGGTCTGCACCCGGTCGTAGAAGCCGAACGGCATGCGTACGAGGTGGGTGTAGACGATGTTGCGCAGGTCGTACTCCATTTCGTACGCCGTACGCAGCAGGTAGAGCCGGGCCGCGAAGTTGATCACGCCTTGCAGCAGGGCAAGACCGACGATCCACCAGACGTACGTGCTGAGCCGCCCGGCCCGGTCGACGATCGCGTCGTCGATGCCGATGCGGACGAGGTTGGGGATCTGCACCTGCACGATCAGACCCACGAACGACAGGGTGAGCGAGGTGATCAGCAGCGCTCGATGGGCCTTGACCAGGGGCAGCGCCCGGC
>DASRYP010000283.1:0-2318 GCA_035687165.1 Actinoplanes sp.
CGTCCCGGGAGGTGCGTGGCGCGCTCCAGGTGCTCACCCACCGAGAATGGCCGCGCGGCCTCGATCTCGCCGGTGCCCGGCTGCCGTCCGTGCGATTGCCGGGTGCCCGGCTTACCGGCGCCCGGCTGCGGGACGCCGACCTGTCCGGGGCCAATCTATCCGGCGCGGTGCTGCGCGACGCCGACCTGACCGGCGCCGACCTGCGGAAAGCTGACCTGACCGGCGCTGATCTGCGGGCCGCCCGGCTCGACGGAAGCAAGCTGTCCGGTGCGCGGGCGAGTGTGCGGACGCGCTGGCCGGAGGGCTTCGCTCCGGATGGGCAGGGAGTGCTCACCCCATGATCGCTTTCGGCCATGACCGCCGACCTCACGCCGGCGGTCGCGCTGCGGCCAAGCCGCGCGACTCTCGAGGGCCGTCGACGAAGTAGTGCGATACGCCGAACGCGACTTCTGTCAGACCGTGGCCCTATCCTCGGTCGGGTGGACGCTGTCGCGAAGGACTTCTTCGTCTCCTACACCTCCGCCGACAAGGCGTGGGCCACCTGGATCGCCTACATCCTCGAAGACGACGGGCACACCGTCACCATCCAGGAGTGGGACTTCCGCCCGGGAAGCAACTTCGCGATCGAGATGGACAAGGCGCTCAAGCAGAGCCCGAGGATGATCGCGGTGCTGTCACCGGCTTACCTCAAGGCGCCGTTCCCGGCCTCGGAGTGGGCCGCCGTCTTCGCCAGCGACCCGGAAGGTGCGAAGAACGCCCTCGTGCCGATCATGGTCGAGGAGTGCAGCCCGGAAGGGCTGCTCAGCCAAGTCGTCCAGATCCGGATCCACGGCAAGGACGAAGCGACCGCGCGCAAGATGGTCCTCGAAGGCGTCCGCCGCGAGCGCAGCAAGCCCACCACGCCCCCGCCGTTCCCCGGCACACCGACGGCCCCAGCACCCGTGCCGGGATCCGTCGTCCCGTTCCCCGCCGGAACAGCGGCCTCCGGCACGCCGTCCGCCGGCCGGCTGCGATGGTAGAGCCCGGCGCCGCCGGTCACGATCTCGTGGCACCGCGACCTCGACAAGTCTGCACACAACCTGCAGCAGCGCGCCGCGGCAGTCGAAGTGCATCTCGCTTTCTCTGGCGACGACGCCCGCCTCCAGGTCAGCGAACTCGGCGAACTCCGCGACGAGCTACCCGACCACGGCCGCAAGACCGGCGTCTTCACCCGGCTCGAAGCCCTCGAGTCCCACGCCGACTCCACCCTCGCCCGCGTGACCAGCAGCGGCTGGGGCAACGAGAAGGGCCTGATCGTGACGCGATCCGGTCAACGATCGATCTGGGCACCACTCCCAAAAGGGCCGATTGGCTACCTGATCGACGTCGACCACCTCACCGTGCAGGTCGCCGGGATGCTCGACGCGCTGACCGCCCTCGACCTCCCGCACGGCTCACTCGTGGTGCCGGCGATCGGTCTCGACCCGGCGAACATGATCTCCTACGGCAGCGTCTCTCGTCCCAGCAACAGCGCCGCTCTCGGCATGGCCCAGTCCGACCACATCCATGTCGCGCCGGACGAGGCGATCGAGTACAACGCGGTCGTCACCCGGTCCGCCGAGGTCGCCGCCGAACTCGTAGCTCGCCTCGTCGCCGACCATCGGGAAGCCACCGGCCTACGCTGAGCCGCCACGATGTCATAGATTCTGCGAACCTCCGTGCCCCCGTCGACCCGACCGCCATCGGTGATCGCGGCTGCGGGCGTTCCGCCGAAATGGGCCAGAAACCTCAGCGCGGCGCCCGCTGCCCCTGCCCGAGGACGTCGCTCCGCGTAGCTGGCCGCCGGCCGGTTCTGACGCTGGTTCGGTCGAAGGCGGAACTCGCTCCACGGGATCGGCGGCGAGCGCGTGGTGATCGGTGGGTGATCGGATGTTCGCGACCGCTGCAGCACGGCGGGAGCTAAATCAGCACGCTAGGTTGATCGTCGTCGATCGCGGAGCCGTCGCCGTTGGGCACTCGGCCAGGACCAGCCAGTACGTTGCGCGCTTTTGGAGTACAAGGGCTTGCGTTTCGGCACGACTTTGTGAGAGTGTAAATATGTAAAGGCCTGCCCGGAGCATCTGACTACGGATCAGAAGGTTATTGACCCGTAACTCAAACTTGCAGTGATCGTTTGGGGTGTATGGGCGTTTTGCGGCGGGATGCGCGGGGGCTTTCCCTTGAGGCGCAAGAGGATCTGCGGCGGCGGGCGGTCGCGGCGGTGCAAGCGGGGCACTCGCAGGCGGGTGTGGCCACTGTGCTGGGTGTGTCACCGACGTCGGTGTGGCGGTGGGTGGATG
>DASRYP010000284.1:0-9868 GCA_035687165.1 Actinoplanes sp.
CCCCGCCGCGGTCCCGACCCGGCCCGCACCCGCACCTCCCTCAGCACCATCCGCCGCGGCCCCCGCCACAACAGCCGTCACCACCGCCACCGGAGACGCCCCAGCCGCCATGTTCTTCCCCCCGACCACCACCGCAGCCGCCGAAACGACATCCACCCGTTCCGGCATGACGATCAGCAGCATGCTCGTCGTCGGCTTCGGCCTCCTGCTGATCGTCGGCGGCGCTTTCCTGCTGACCCGAGTGCTCCGCACCATCCGCCGGCCGTAGCCCGCCCCAGCGCCCGCCGACCGACCCCCGCCACGCTGTTCCGGAAAACACCTCACCAGGCGGTCTCGGCAGGCGATCGGCCTACCCGGCCCGCCTCGGGTGGGCACGGAGGCCGAGGCCGCCCGCCCCGCGTGAGACGCACCCGTCCCACTACACTTTCGAGTTATGGCAAAACCCCAGGAGAAGGTGTCGTTCGGCACGCGCCTGAAGCAGATCGGTCAGGTGTTCTCGTTCACGGCGAAGCAGGACAAATGGTTCATCCCGCTGCTCGCCGCGGCTGTCCTCATCCCGCTGGCGGCCACCGTTCTCCTGATCCTGCTCGGCTTCGGCTGGATCTACCTGCCGATCGGCATCATGGTCACGCTGCTGGCCGCCGTCATCGTGCTCAACCTCCGGTCCAACACCGCAATGATGAACGCCGCCGAGGGCCAGCCCGGGGCGGCTGCCTCACTGGTGGAGAACATGCGCGGTGACTGGCGGGTGCGACCGGCGGCCGCGTCGACGACCCAGTTCGACATGGTGCACGTGGTGATCGGCCGGCCCGGCGTTATCCTGCTGGCCGAGGGAAACCCGCAGCGGGTGCGCGGCCTGCTCGGCCAGGAGAAGAAGCGTCTTTCCAAGGTGATCGGCAACGCGCCGCTCTACGACTACGTCATCGGGCCCGACGAGGGTCAGCTGCCGGTCAAGAAGCTGCGCTCGACGATGATGCGGCTGCCGCGCAACCTCACCGGCAAGGACGTCAACTCGCTCGACAAACGCCTCGGCGCGCTGATGGCCCGGCCGCAGATGCCCAAGGGCGCGATCCCCAAGAACATGCGCCCGAGCAAGGGCGCGTTCCGCCAGCAACGCCCGCGCTGATAGCCCAAAAAGACAAACCGTCAAGGTCAAGGCCCTCCCTCCGTACGGCGGGAAGGGTCTTGACCTCTTGCGGGGTCAGGAACGTTGGAGGACCACGGATCGCGCCGCCCGGTCGTGCAGCCCCCGGCCGTCGCCGTCGTTGATCAGCGCGGGGATGACCAGGGCCAGCAGGGCAGCCCGGACGATCGCGCGGGGCAGGCCGATCGCGCCACCGTCCGCAAGGGAGACGCAGCGGATGCGCAGCAGGGCCATGCCCGGTGTCTGTCCGAACAGGCCGAGGAAGAACGCGTTGACCAGCACGAAGACGCCCAGCTGGGGCCAGGGGTTGGCGCGCAGGTCGACGACGAGGAGGCTGGCGACGACCGTGCAGAGCACCCAATCGATCAGCAGGGCACCCAGCCGCCGGCCGAAAGACGCCATCGTGCTCGCAGTGAGGTCGATCACGCCGTCCGTACCGGAGGGGATTTTGCCTGCCGAAGCCATGTGACCAGCGTAGCGGGGACGAATTGGGTGACCAGGCACGTGGGCGGCGGCTGGGCGGTAACGTCGCCTTGGTCGCGGCTTCGGCGCCCCACAGTGTGTTCACCGGGCCCGTAACACGACAGAAACAATAGGGATACGCCCGGGCAACTCCCGCCCCATAGCGTCGCGACCAGCCTAGCCATGCGGCGGTTCACGCCGCCCCGGTATCAAAATTTTGTGCCAGGAGGACGTGTTGTTCGCCAACCCCGAGGAATTGCTGCGATACCTCAAGGACGAGGACGTCAAGTTCGTCGACGTACGGTTCTGTGACCTGCCCGGTGTGATGCAGCACTTCAACATGCCGGTCGAGTCTTTCGACGACAGCGTGGTGACCGACGGCCTCGCCTTCGACGGATCCTCGATCCGCGGGTTCCAGGCCATCCATGAGTCCGACATGATGCTGCTGCCGGACGTCACCACGGCCTTCATCGACCCGTTCCGCATCCAGAAGACGCTGGCGCTGAACTTCTTCATCCACGACCCGTTCACCCGCGAGGCCTACTCGCGTGACCCGCGCAACGTGGCGAAGAAGGCGGAGACCTACCTGGCCTCCAGCGGCATCGCCGACACCGCGTACTTCGGCGCCGAGGCCGAGTTCTACATCTTCGACTCGATCCGCCACTCCACCTCCGCCAACGAGTCGTTCTACTACATCGACTCGATCGAGGGCGCCTGGAACTCCGGTCGTGAGGAGGAGGGCGGCAACCTCGGTTACAAGACCGCCTACAAGGGCGGCTACTTCCCCGTCGCGCCGCTCGACCACTACAGCGACCTGCGTGACTCGATGGTCCGCCGCCTGATCGACGTCGGCTTCACCGTCGAGCGCTCGCACCACGAGGTCGGTACCGCCGGCCAGGCCGAGATCAACTACAAGTTCTCGACCCTGCTGCACGCCGGCGACCAGATGCAGATGTTCAAGTACATCATCAAGAACACCGCCTGGGAGCACGGCAAGACCGCCACGTTCATGCCGAAGCCGCTCTTCGGCGACAACGGCTCCGGCATGCACACCCACCAGAGCCTCTGGCTGGGTGGCGAGCCGCTCTTCTACGACGAGACCGGTTACGCGGGTCTGTCGGACACGGCCCGCTGGTACATCGGCGGCCTGCTGCACCACGCGCCCAGCCTGCTGGCGTTCACCAACCCGACGGTCAACTCGTACCGGCGCCTGGTGCCCGGCTACGAGGCGCCCGTCAACCTGGTCTACTCGCAGCGCAACCGTTCCGCCTGCACCCGTATCCCGGTGACGGGCAGCAACCCCAAGGCGAAGCGCATCGAGTTCCGCGTGCCCGACCCGTCGTCGAACCCGTACCTGGCGTTCTCGGCCCAGCTGATGGCCGGCCTCGACGGCATCAAGAACAAGATCGAGCCCCCGGCCCCGATCGACAAGGACCTCTACGACCTCCCGCCGGAGGAGTGGGGCAACGTCAAGCAGGTGCCGGGCTCGCTCGACGCCGTCCTGACGTCCCTCGAGAACGACCACGAGTTCCTGACCGCCGGTGGCGTCTTCACCGACGACCTGATCTCCACCTGGATCGACTGGAAGCGCGTCAACGAGATCGACCCGGTCCGGCTCCGCCCGACCCCGCACGAGTTCGAGATGTACTACAACGTCTAATTGATCTGCTCCACACCTGGTCAGACCACCTGCCGGGGACCGTTAGTCCGCACAGAGTCCGCAGCGAACGTCTCGCTCATCAGCGAGTCCGCGGCCTTGCGGGTACGGTCCTCGGCAGTTGGCCATAGGTGGGCGTACGTGTTCAGCGTCGTCGTGGCCTTCGCATGGCCGAGGGCTTTCTGCACGGTCACCACGTCGCAGCCCTTCGCGATCAAGCCGCTCGCGTAGAAGTGCCGCAGGTCGTGGAAGTCGAACTCTTCAAGGCCCGCCGCCCTGCGCGTCTTGCGCCACCAGTAGCCGACCGAGTTCTGATGAGGCGGATTGTCGTCCTCACCGAGGAACAGCCATCCGAGCGGGCTCTCCGGCATCTCCTTCACGTGCACCGACAGCAACTCGAGTAGGCCATCGGCCAGGAACACCGGCCCCTCACTGCCGGCCTTCGGTGGCGAGAGGAGCACCGCTGCCCCGGTGCCGCGCTGGACCTGTCGGGTCATCTGGAGGATCCGGCCGAGGAAGTTCACGTCTCGGAGCTGCACGCCGGCCGCCTCGCCCAGGCGCAGCCCGGCGAATGCGGCCAGCGAGATGAACAACCGCATCCAGGGCACCGCGGCGTTGTCGAGCAGCGCGCGCACCTGGATCGGAGTCGGGATCATCATCGCCGCTTCGGCGCGTCGCTGACGAGGTAGCCGCACGCCGTCGCTCGGGTCCGACGCGATAATCCGGTCACGGACCGCCGGAGTATTCGCTCGGTGGGATGGTCACGACGATCGAGAAGCGGACGGCCGGCCTGCCCGAGCGGCTCGACGCGATCGAGAAAAGGCTCCCCGCCTAGTTCTTCCAGTGCTCGGCCGCCCATGCCCTGACCTCGGCCGCCCGCCAGACACAGCCGAGGTCAAGCCACGCGTACGGCTCGGGGAACCCCGGCCGGTTCGTGATCCGCCGCGCCTTGCGAGGGGTCACTTTCAGGGTCAACGCGACCTCGCCGAGGCCCATGACGTCGGGGATGCTCACCTGCCCGGGCCTAGCGCAGGTCCGCCCGGCGGCGATGGCCTCGGCCACCAGACGGGCGCGTAGCTCGGCCAGCTCGCCTTCGTCCATCGCGTTCGCCCCGAGAGGATCACGCTGCTCGTCGCGCCACTCGTGCGCGGCAGCGATCGCGTCCTGGTGCGTTTCCTCCGGCGTCACGGTGCCCCCTCGACGGTTGGGAGGCGACGGCCACCGCGCATGCCCTGGCAGATAGCCGCCGCCCCGTGGCCCCATCCGACCACCGAGGGCCGTGAACACTGAAGGTGTGTTCACGCTGAACACTGAGTAGCGTGAACACATGGGTGAACCGGCATATAGAGAGATCGCTGACCAGATCAGGGCCGACATCGAGGAACGACGCCTGATCGGGGGCGACCGGCTGCCGACCGTACGAGATCTGGCGCTGCGTTACGGCGTGCCGACCGGCACCGTAGCCAAGGCCGTCGACGTCCTGCGGGCGGACGGTGTCGTCATCTCCCGGCACGGCCGCGGGCTGTACGTCTCCGGTTTCAAGCGCATCTTGCGCTCATCGCCCGCCCGGCTGTCGCAATCGTGGTGGGGCGAGGGGAAGGCCATTCAGGACGCAGACACCGGTAGCAGGATCCGCGTCGTGCACGTCGAGGTCGAAGAACAGCCCGCCCCCGAGCGCATCGCGGAAGCGCTCGCCGTGCCGGTCGGGGCGGCCGTGCTGGTCAGGGCACGCCGCTTCGCCGTCGAAGACCGGGTTGTCCAGACCGCGACCAGCTACATCCCCCTGGACGTAGTGGCGGTCGCGCCGGCAGTCGCCTACACCGGCCCCGGCCCGGGCGGCATCTACGCCCGGATGACCGAGGCAGGGGTAGGGCCGAAGATGCTCCCGGAGCGACTCATTTGCCGGCCGCCCACGTCGGCCGAGGTAATGGCGCTATCACTGCCTCGCGGCAACTGGGTGATCGCGATCACCCGCCGCGCATACACCGCCGAACGCCGATGCGTCGAGGTGAACGAGATGGTGCTGGACGCGACCGCCTACGAGCTGGAGGGCGTTTTCGAAGCCTGAACGCGAAGCGCGCAGACACCCGAATCCGTGAGCGGCTCATGGATTCCGAAAGCGCGTTCGGAATTCGGCCAGGCGCTGGCCGAATCCGTCGCGTGGCGCTCGAGGTGAGCCGTCGGCCCCGGCCACCCGCGCTCAGAGCAGCGACAGAGGCTCAAGACCCAGGTCAGATGTCCCGCTCTGGCGCATGTGAACTCCACGCGGCGCATTGCCCGCTTCGCTACCTGGAGAGGCGTTGGGACAGCGCTGCGACTTCTGCCCACGCCCCGTTCGCCGGACTTACAGCCTTTAGCCGGAAAAGTCGATCCGACACGCCGATGCCCGTTACGGTCGGTTTGAAGTCCGCAGGTGAATACCTCGCTCTGCGGTCGGGCATCGACTCGGGCAAGAAGCTAGGTGGCGCGCCGTGTATACCGCCAGATTCCTCATCATCGGCACCGTAACTACTCTCGCGATCGGGCTGGGCGCCGCACCAGCCACAGCAGTGACAACCGACGACACCATCGTCACCTTCACGGTCGACGCAGGAAACTTGAGCATTGCGGTCCCAGCTACAGCAACCATTGGTGGCGGAGCGTCGGGAACTCCGACCAGCTCAGCGCTTGGGACAATTACCGTCACCGACGACCGGGGCGCGGCCGTCGGGTCTTGGACAGCGTCGGTGACCAGCACGGACTTCGCAACGGGCGGTGGCACCACGACCGAGAAGATCCTAAAGGCTCTGATCGATTACTGGTCGGGTGGGCCGACAGCATCGACTGGTGATGGCACCTTCGCCGGCGGCCAGGCCGCCGTTGGAAATGCCCAGACCCTTGCTTCCTCGCGCACAGCGTTCACCCGCACCGGCGGCACCGGAAACAGCACTGCTAGCTGGAATCCCACGCTGGTCTTCCACACGCCGCTCGCCAACGTGGCCGGAGCCTACGTGGGAACGGTGACCCATTCCGTGGCATAACCTCAGCGATCGGTTGTCCGCCACGGCCGCGTCGGCCTTACTGTGCCTCGTGACGCTCAGCTCGGCTGCGCAAGCGGTTCCGGCGCACCGGGACGCCGGCGTGGGCGGAGTCGGGATCCAGTTGCTGGAGGGCCCGAAGAATCGTGAAAAGGACCCTCGCGCGCATCGATACATCGTGGACCACCTGGCCCCCGGCACGACCATCCGGCGCAAGCTGCGGGTGGTGAACAGCTCGGCGAAGCGGCAACAAGTCACGGTCTACCCGGGTCCCGCGACCCTGAAGCAGGGGAAGTTCGTCTTCGACTCGGATGGTGACGGGGACGAGTTGACGTCCTGGATCTCCTTGGACAAGGGCGAGTTGAACCTCCAGCCCGGCGCCAAGGCGGTCGTCGAGGCGACCGTCGCCGTCCCACGCGCTGCCTCGGCGGGGGAACGCTACGGGGTGATCTGGGCCTCCGTCGGGTCGGCGGCACCGCGGTCCGGCGGCGTCCGGATGGCCACCCGGACCGGTGTCCGGCTCTACCTCGACATCGGCCCCGGCGGTGAACCCCGTTCCGACTTCACCATCCACGAACTCACCACGGCCAGGAGCCCGGCCGGCGATCCGTCGCTCGCCGTCACCGTGACCAACACCGGCGGTCGAGCCCTCGATATCACCGGCTCCGCCGATCTTCCCGAAGGCCCGGCCGGTCAGCGCGCCGGGCCGTTTCAGGTGACGAGCACAGTGACGCTGGGCCTCGATGCGACCGGGGCGGTCATCGTGCAGTTCCCCCGGGCCCTGCCGAACGGGCCCTGGAAGGTCGAACTGACCCTCCGGAGCGGGCTGATCAAACGCTCGGTGACCGCGATGATCACGTTCCCCGATCCCGGCAAAGCCGACAAGCGGGGCACCTTCATGTCCAAGCTCACCGGCCCGTGGCTCCTCGCCGGCGGATCGCTGCTGACCGGCTTGATCGTCTTCGTTCTGGTCTTGCTGATCCGCCACCGCCACCGCCGCCGCCACCGCCCCCGCCACTACCGCCCCCACCAACGCAAGTCCCGCGAAGCCACCTAGCCCAGGCTCGCGGCCGCCGCTTCCCGCGCTCAGCATCGACCGATCGACCGATCGACCGAGCGCCCCGGCCCTGTTTGACGAAGCACACAGGCAGTGGGTGCGGCATCCGGCGGCTCGCGCGGAGACGATTGCGGCATGCGGATCCGGGTGGAGCGGGGCGAGAAGCGGGCGAGCGCATGACGCTCACCGGCATACCGCTGATCCTGCTGGCGGCGGCCGTGACCGGCGTGACCGGCGCGGTGACCGCGCGGTTCTGGGCGCGGGGTGGGAGATGGCGACTGCTGACCCGCACCGTCGGTGTGCTGCTCGTCGAGGCACTCCTCGTGGTCACCGTGGCACTGGTTGTCAATCGGGACGAGCGGTTATATCCGTCCTGGCCGGCACTCCGCGGGGACACCGGCACCGTCGCGGTCGCCGAGCCGGTGGCCGCCGGGAACGCGTCGGCCGGGTCCTTCCCGTGGCGCCCGCCGGGGCTGAGCACCTGGAAGCTCGCTGAGCCGCCGACGGTGACGCTTCCGGACGACTACCGCCGCGACAAAGACCTGACATTCCCAGTCGTGCTCGTCTTCGGCCAGGCGGGGACACCGGCCCGGCGTATGCCCGAAGCAGTGACCGTGACCGTCGCCCCCACGGCGCGCACTACGGTTGCGGCGCTGCTCACCCTGCCCGGCGCGCTCCGCCATGACCTGCGCGTGACCGCGAACGGCTGGTCGGTCGAGGGCCCGCTCGCCGCCGCCTTCGTGGCCGCCGCCCCGCCCGGACTCGCGATCGTCGACCTACCCGCTGACGCACTGCCACCCGCCCTCACCGCGCCGCTGCGCCTGCCGTCATGAGCACCGTCCTGTCGCTGACGGCCGTGCTGCTGACGGCCGTGCTGCTCGCGGTCGGCTGGAACCGGGTTCGCGTGATCGGCCGCTCCGGGCTCGTCGTCCTGGCCGTGCTCAGCGTCGCCGCCGCCGTGGCCGTGCAGGTCAATCGAGTGACCGTGACGTTCCCGGGGGCGCCCGGCCCGACCAACAGCCGACTGCTCCACGTCTCGGTTCCCGGCCCGGCGAGTGGGCTGACCCTTCCGATGTACGTCTACCTGCCCGCCGCCTATGACAGCGACCCGACGAGCTTCCCCGTGATCGAGGCCCTGCACGGTTACCCAGGCACCCCCGAGACCTGGCTGCGCAGGCTGGACGCGCAGTCCACTCTCGACCGCGAGATCGCCGCCGGCCGCATGGCGCCCAGCATTGTGCTCTTTCCGTCGCAAACACCCGACCCGCTGCGCGACACCGAGTGCACCAACCTGCACGACGGCCCGCAGACTGAGACCTTCCTGACGGTCGACGTGCCCGCCTTCGCCCGCGCCCACTACCGCGTCCGCACCGACCGGGCGGGCTGGGGACTCATCGGCTACTCGGCGGGGGCGTTCTGCGCGACCAACCTGATCCTGCGCCACACCGGCCAGTACGCGTCCGCGGCCAGCCTCGCCGGATACGCCGAGCCCGGCATCGACATCGGCGACGGCACGCAGCACACCACCAACAACCCTGAATGGCGGCTGCGCAACCTGCCCCAGCCGGCGATCGCCCTGTGGCTGGGCTGGGCCGAGGACGACCGGCAGTCCGCGACCGAATCACGCCGACTGGCGGCCGAATGCCGTACACCACTGGCCCTGACCACCGCGGTGGTAGCCCAGGGGGGCCACAACGAGGTGGTGTGGCGGCTGATGGAGGCGCCCGCGTTCGACTGGCTCTCCGCGCACTTGGCCCGGCCCCGGTAATAGTCCGCGCGGATAGACCCGCGACGGCTCACCCTGCTCGACGCGACGCCGGTCGGTGCGAGCGGTGTGGTGGTGCTGCGTTACGCCAGTTGGGCGCAGCGGGCAGAATCGTAGGGGTGGAGATCGCGGTGCTCGGGCCGTTGGAGCTGCGCGGCCGCACCGGTGAGGTGATCCCGGTCGCGGGCGCGCGTCTGCGTGGTCTCCTGATCCTGCTCGCCCTCGAACCCGGCCGCGTGGTCTCGATCGACCACCTGGTCGACGGGGTGTGGGGCGACGATCCCCCGGCCGTGGCGGCCAACGCGTTGCAGGCCCTTGTCTCGCGCCTACGCCGTACGGGGCTCGTCGTCGAGGCCGTCTCGAACGGTTACCGACTGGTCATCGACCCCGAGCGGGTCGACGCGTCCGTTTTCGCCCGACTGGCGGCGGACAGCCCGATCAGGGCGCTCGCCCTGTGGCGCGGCGACCTCGACTTCCCCGCGGTGGCCCGCCCGGACGCGACCCGCCTCTACGAGCTGCGCCTCGACGCGACCAAGCGCGGCCTCGCCGACCAGCTCACGAGTCCGGGCACGGTTCCGGCGCTCGAGGGCCTGGTCGCCCGGCACCCGTTGGACGAGCAGCTCGCCGGTCTGCTGATGCGCGCGCTGCGGAACACCGGAAGTCCGGGCCGCGCGCTGGAGGTCTTCGAACGCACCCGCCTGAGCCTGGCCGAGGAGCTGGGCGCCGATCCCTCGGCCGAGCTGGCCGCCCTGCACCTCGACCTGCT
>DASRYP010000285.1:0-3918 GCA_035687165.1 Actinoplanes sp.
CGGCGCCCCCGAACTGTCGTGAGTGCCCAGCCCTACCGGCCGAGCGCCACGCAACAGCACCGGATCGCCTTCCGCCGCCGGCAGGCGATCCGGTCGGTGCTGCTGGCCGCGCTCTCGACGGCGGTCCTCGGCACGGCGCTCGGCTTCCTGGTCACCGACGCGCCGGGCTGGGACCGGGTCAAGCTGGCGTTCTTCGACGGCGAGCTCGCCCGCGAGTCCCTCTCCCCGATCCTGCAGGGGCTCTGGCTCAACGTGCGGGTGTTCCTGGTCTGCGCGATCTGTGCGCTGGCGCTCGGGCTGCTGATCGCCACGGCGCGCACGCTGCGCGGGCCGGTGTTCTTCCCGGTGCGGGCGCTGGCGACGGTCTACACATACTCGTTCCGTGGCCTGCCGCTGATCATCGTGATCTACCTGTTCGCCTTCGGCATCCCCGGGCTACGGCTGCAGGGCACGCCGAGCGTCACAGTGCTCGGCGGGGCGGCCATCGTGGTCACCTACGGGGCGTACCTGGCCGAGGTCTTCCGCTCCGGCATCGAGTCGGTGCATCCCAGCCAGGTGGCGGCGGCTCGGTCGCTCGGGCTCAGTTATCGCCAGGCGATGCGCCATGTGGTGCTGCCTCAGGCTGTCCGGCGGTCGGCTCCGCCGCTGCTCAACGATACGGTGGCCATGCAGAAGGACGTCGGGCTGATCTCGCTGGCCGGGCCGATCGACGCGATCCGCGCGGCGCAGATCGATCAGATGGGTACGGCCAACTTCACCCCGTACGTGGTGGCAGGTGTGCTCTTCGTCCTGCTGGCACTGCCGCTGATCGGGATCACCGACTTCGTCACGCTGCGCGCCGCCCGACGCCAGAATGCGGGGACCTGATGCCGACCGTTCTCACCTGCACGGACGTCCGTAAGACGTTCGGCTCGGCCGTGGTGCTCGACGGGCTCGACCTGGAGGTCGGCGAGCACGAGGTCGTCGCCCTGATCGGCGCCTCGGGCTCGGGCAAGTCGACGCTGCTGCGCTGCATCAACCTGCTGACGGAGATCGACGACGGCACGATCCGGCTCGACGGCGAGGACATCACCGAGCCCCAGGTGGACGCGGATCGCGTACGCCAAAAGATCGGCCTGGTCTTCCAGTCGTTCAACCTGTTCCCGCACATGACCGTGCTCGACAACATCACGCTGGCGCCGGTGCGTGTCCACAAACGTCCGGTGGCCGAGGCGCGCGAGCAGGCGATGGAGTGGCTGGGCCGGGTCGGGCTGGCGGACAAGGCGGGCAGCTATCCCGACCGGCTCTCCGGCGGGCAGCAGCAACGGGTCGCGATCGTGCGAGCACTGGTCAACAGCCCGAGACTGCTGCTGCTCGACGAGGTGACCTCGGCGCTCGACCCGGAACTGGTCGGCGAGGTGCTGACGATGATCCGGGATCTGAAGAACGAGGGCGTCACGATGGTGCTGGCCACGCACGAGATGGGCTTCGCGCGTCAGGTGGCCGACCGGGTCGCGTTCCTCGACAAGGGTCGCGTGCTCGAACAGGGGCCGCCCGGCCAGGTGCTCGGCGATCCGGTCGAACCTCGTACCCGGCAGTTCCTGGCCCGCATCATCGAGGCCGGGCGTCTCTGACCGGTCGCTACCGGTCGCTACCGGTCGAGGTCGTGCAGCGTATTCAGGGTGACCGCGCCGGTGGCCGGCCGAGGTCGGCGCTCACCAAAGCCGAGGGCCGACTGTGCTGGTCTTCAATATTTCGATGTAAAGATATGGCGTGCCGTAGCCGCGACATGACATCGTGCAACGGCGGGCACGGGGGTGAACCGCCGAATACGGGGAGGCGGCCCTCTGCTCTGCGGAGAGGACCGCTATGCGTCGTTGCATCGCATTTCTGGCCGTTCTGGCCACTGCCCTCACCGGAACACTGCTCTGGGCGCCGGGCGCGCAGGCCGCCACCGGACCGTCCAGCACGCGGGTCGTCACCGCCGATCGCGCCGCGGCCGGCGAGCAGGTCGTGGTCACCCTGAGCGCCACCTGCCCGGCCGGCGCCACCATCAAGGTCATCGTCACGGTCACCGCCGCGAACGACACACGGATCGCGCAGGGCACCCGCCAGAAGATGGCGGACTGCACCGGCGCGGCCCAGCCCATCGAGCTACGCGTGCAGCGCGACCCGATCGGCGCGCTCTTCCGGGTCGGCGAGGCCACGGCGAACACGGTGCGCACCGTCTGCGACGAGACCGACTGCGAGACCATCCCGTTCGACGAGACGATCCGGATCAGCTGATGGGAGCGAACACCATGCGCCGATTCCTGGCCGTCGCCCTGTCGGCCCTGACCATCACCGCCCTGGGCGCGGGACCGGCCCGCGCGGCCGCGACCGCCGAGGTCGAGGTGTTCTGGACGCTGCTCGTGGCCCGGGGGGCCGCGGTCGACGTCTCGTACGGCGTCACCTGCCCGGCCGGGTTCACCGGGACCACCACCGTCACGATCACCCAGGTGCGCGACGACGGGCTGCTCGCCGGCGGCACCACCGCCGAGGAGCTGACCTGCGACGGCACCGGCTTCCTGGAGATGTCCCGGGTCACCGCGAGCGTCCTCGGGGCGCCCTTCGAGCGCGGCCGGGCAAAACTCTCGATGCTCCTGTCCGGTTGTGACGCTCAGGCGTGCTTCAGCGCGCCGATCAACCAGAACACGCGATTGCAGAACTGAGTTGGGTGGTCCGGGCGCTGCCGCGCCCGGACCACGCCGTCACGGCTTGGCCAGCTCGCGCAGGGCCAGTGCCGCGTCGAGCACGGCCACCGTCGCCTGCCAGCCCTTGTCCTCGATCGAATCCTCCAGGCCGGCCCGGTCACGGGCCTGCCCGAGGCTGTGCACGGTCAACACACCGTGGCCGACCGGCGTCCGCTCGTCGAGCGCGACACGGGTCAGCCCGCTGGTCACCGCCTCGTTCACGTACGCGTAGTGGTCCGTCTCGCCCTTGATCACGACGCCGAAGGCGACCACCGCGTCGCACGTGGCGGCCAGCGCCTGCGCCACGACCGGCAGCTCCACCGAGCCCGCCACCCGCGACACGACCACGTCGGTGACGCCGCACGCCTCGGCGGCCTTCTTGGCCCGCTCGATCATGTGATCGACCAGGTCGGCGTGCCAGCGCGCGCCGACGATGCCGAGCCGTAGCCCGGCCGCGTCCACCGTGTCCATCTGTGGATCACCGAAGCCGGCCATGTCTCTCCCTCATCGTGTATTCCGATCCTCGCCCCTGAAGAGCCGCAAATCAGCCCAACGCCTCGAACAGGTGCCCCATCCGGTCCCGCTTGGTTCGCAGGTAGTGCACGTTCTCGGGGTGCAGCCGCACGGGCAGCGCCTCGCGGCCCGTGATGGTCAGCCCGTAGCCCTCCAGCCCGGCCCGCTTGGCCGGGTTGTTGGTGAGCAGCCGCATCGAGCGCACGCCCAGGTCGTACAGGATCTGCGCGCCCGTGCCGTAGTCGCGGGCGTCGGCCGGCAGGCCCAGCTCGAGATTCGCGTCGACCGTGTCGAAGCCGCGGTCCTGCAGCTGGTAGGCCTGCAGCTTGTGGAGCAGGCCGATCCCCCGGCCCTCGTGCCCGCGCATGTAAAGCACCACGCCCCGGCCCGCCGCGGCCACCCGCTGCAGGGCGGCGTCGAGCTGGGGGCCGCAGTCGCAGCGATGCGAGCCGAACACGTCCCCGGTCAGGCACTCGGAGTGCACCCGCACCAGCACGTCCTCGCCGTCGGCCAGGTCGCCGTAGACCAGCGCGACATGCTCGCCGTCGTCGATCAGGGCCCGATAGCCGACCGCGGTGAAGACCCCGTGCTCGGTGGGCAGCCGGGTCTCGACGACCTTCTCCACCTGGGTCTCGCGGTGCCGGCGGTAGGCGATCAGGTCGGCGATGCTGATCAGCGCCAGGTCGTGCTCGGC
>DASRYP010000286.1:0-4454 GCA_035687165.1 Actinoplanes sp.
TTGCGGATCGGTGCCGACGGCGCCCTGCGACCGCCCGAGGGTTTCGCACGGGCCGGCTGGTACGCCGACGGCACCAAGCCCGGCGACACCGGCCCGGCCGTCCTCGCGGGTCACGTCGATTCCAAGTCCGGGCCCGCGGTCTTCTACCGCCTGCGCGAGCTTGCCACCGGTGATCAGGTCGAGGTCGTGCGCGGCGGATCGACCGTCAGTTTCACCGTCACAGCAATCCGCTGGTACCCGAAGACCGAATTCCCGACCGAGGAGGTGTACGGGCCGACTCCGGATCGCCAGCTGCGGCTCATCACCTGCGGTGGTGTTTTCGACCGTTCGCTGCGTTCCTACCGCGACAACCTCGTGGTCTACGCGGTGGCCGGGTGATCGCCATTCCGCTCTCAGGCAGGCCGTGATTATGGTGGGGAACGAGTCGACGGGTGGGAGCGGGATGGCGGTCGCACACATGCTCGTCGCGGGTCGGTATCGGCTCGGCGAGCCGGTCGGTTCCGGGGGTATGGGCCGGGTCTGGCTGGCCCGCGACGAGATGCTCGACCGGGACGTGGCGGTCAAGGAGTTCGTCCCGCCCGAGTGGATGACCGACGACGAACGCGCCCGGCTGCGCGACAGCACCCTGCGCGAGGCCCGCAGTGCCGCCCGCCTGAACCATCCGCACGTCGTCCGGATCTACGACGTCGTGCACTTCGACGGCCTGCCCTGGATCGTCATGGAGTACGTGCCGTCCCGCTCGCTGCACCACGTCATCCACCAGGACGGCCCGTTCTCGCCGGCCACCGCTGCCCGCATCGGTGTCGGTCTGCTCGACGCTCTGCGCGCGGCCCACGCCGCCGGGGTGCTGCACCGCGACGTGAAGCCGCACAACGTCCTGATCGGCGACGACGGCCGCGTGGTGCTGACCGATTTCGGTCTCGCGACCTTTGTGGACGACGGTTCGGTCACCGGTCCTGGACTCGTCATCGGATCCCCGCAATACGTCTCCCCGGAACGCGCTCGCGACGGCACCTCGTCGCCCGAGTCCGACCTGTGGTCGCTCGGCGCGACGCTTTACGCGGCCGTCGAAGGCCGCTCCCCGTACGCCCGGGACAACGCCATGTCCACCCTGACCGCACTGGCCACAGAGGAGCCCGATCCGCCGTCCCGGGCCGGCCTGCTGGGCCCGGTGCTGACTGGCCTGCTGCGCCGTGTGCCGCGGGACCGGCTCACCGCCGTCGAGGTCGACCGCCACCTCCGCATGATCGTCGCGGCCACCCCGGCGCCACCGCGGGTGCCGTCGCCGCGCCGGATGCGGGCGGTGCTCGGGGCCGAGATCGATCAGTCCGACGTGGTTCGGTCGGTGACGCCGAGCATAAGCGTCCTGTCGCCGCCGCCCTCGCCGCCGCCGACCCGTCGCCACGCGCGTCCGGCTCTGGTCGCGAGCGGTCTGGCCGTGGTCGCCGCGCTCGGCATCGGCGGCATTCTGGCCGGCTACCTGGTGCGCGATTCCCCGGCGGCCGCACCGGCGCCCAGTCCGCCCGCCTCGGCCACCGGCCCCGCCGGTTTCGCCGCGGTGGCCTGCGGCGCGTCGGCACCGGCCGGGCTGCCGACCGCCCCGCTCCCGAACGCGACGCGCGGCGTGAACGGGCGGTCGCTGCTCCCCGGCTGGTCCGATTTCAGTGACGGCTCCGGTTTCCGTGTGCCGGTGCCGGACGGCTGGACGTGGCAGCGGATCGGCACGTCCTACTGCTTCCGCGACTCCGCCGGCGGCACCGTGCTGAGCCTCGACATCGGGCGCAACCCGGCCGGCGACCCGGTCACCGCCTGCCGGAACGAGGCGGGACGCCTGGTGAAGGCGGGTGCGCTGCCCGGCTACGAGGAGGTGGCGATCGAGCGGAAGCCGTTGCTGAACAAGGCCGCGGACTGGGAGTACAGGTACGACCGGGACGGGGTGCGGATGCACGCGCAGACCCGATGGTTCGTCACATCGGGCCGGGGCTTCGCGATCAGCTGGGCCACTCGCGACTTCGATTGGACGAGCGACCTGGCGAAGATCAACATGGTCCTGGCCTCGTTCGACGCGAAGCCGACGACCGGTTGATTCACAGCATTCATACAGTCTGCGCTGCTAACCTCCAGCGTCATGATCGGCAGTAGTCAGCCGGGCTCGGCCCGGCTCCCCGTCAGATCGTTCCGACCGTGGTGATCGTTACCGGTCTTCTCCTGGTGCTCGTGGTGACAATAATCACCGGCTATTTCGTCGCGCAGGAATTCGGTTATGTCGCGGCCGACCGTGGCCGCCTGCGACGCGATGCCGAGCAGGGCGACGAAGCCGCCGCCCGCGCCCTCAAAATCACCGAACGCCTCTCCTTCGTGCTCTCCGGCGCGCAGCTCGGCATCACCGTGACCGCGCTGATCGTCGGTTACGTGGCCGAGCCGTTCCTCGGCGAGGGCCTCGCCGCGCTGCTCGGCGGGGCCGGCGTGCCCGTCGCGATCAGCATGCCGATCTCGGTTGCCTTCGCGCTTCTGTTCGCCACCGTCGTGCAGATGGTCCTCGGCGAGCTGGCCCCGAAAAACCTTGCGATCGCCCGCGCCGAAACCCTGGCCAAGGCGCTCAGCCACTCCACCCTGATATATCTGACCATTTTCGGCCCGATCATCCGGCTCTTCGACCGCGCGGCCGCGGGCCTGCTGCGGCGCATCGGCATCGAGCCGATCGAGGAGCTGCCCGAGGGCGCGACCGAGGCCGACCTCGAGCAGATCATCCGTGAGTCCCGTGCCAACGGTGGGCTCGACGCCGAGCTCTCCACGCTGCTCGACCGCGGTCTCGACTTCCGCGGCCGCACCTCGGCCGAGGCGATGATCCCCCGGGTCGACGTGCACACCGTCCCGTCCACCGCGACCGCAGCCGACGTGGTCGCCCTGCTCGACACCCACCGCTCGCGCTTCCCGGTGCGCGGCGACGAACTGGACGAGATCGTCGGCGTCGTCGGCATCTCGGACATCCTGGCGATCGCCCCCGCCGACCGCGCCTCGGTGGCGGTCACCTCCGTGATGTCCGAGCCGGTCCTGGTCCCGTCGTCGCTGCGCCTGCCGGCCGTGCTCGAACGCCTGCGGTCGGCCCACCGCCAGCTCGCCTGCGTGGTCGACGAGTTCGGCGGCTTCGCGGGCATCATCACGCTGGAGGACATCGCCGAGGAATTGGTCGGCCAGATCCGCGATGAGGACGACGAGGCCGAGCCCGCCCCCGTACGCCAGGACGACGGCTCGTGGCTGGTGCCGGCCCGCTGGCGCATCGACGAGATCACCGACGCCACCGGGCTCGACCTGCCGTTCGGCGACGACTACGAGACCGTGTCCGGCCTGGTGCTGGCTCGGCTCGGGCGGGTGGCCGAGGCAGGCGACTCGGTCATCCTGGACGGCGGTTCTTCCGTACGGGTGGAGAGCGTCGACCGGCACGTCCCCCGCACGGTTCGGATCTCCCGATGAACGCGCTCTGGGTCACGTTGTTGCTGATCGGCAACGCGTTCTTCGTCGCCGCCGAGTTCGCCCTGGTCGCGAGCAAGCGGCACCGCCTGGAACAGGCCGCCGCCACCGGCAGCCGGGCCGCGAAGGCCGCGCTCGACGGCACCAAGGAACTGTCAGTCATGCTGGCCGGTGCGCAGCTCGGCATCACGCTCTGCTCGCTGGGCCTGGGCGCGCTGGCCGAGCCGTCGCTGGAGCACCTCTTCGGCCCCGTCCTGCACGCGATCGGCCTGCCCGACGTGGCGGGCCACGTCATCGCCTTCCTGCTCGCCCTGATCATCGTCACGTTCCTGCACCTGGTGATCGGCGAGATGATGCCGAAGTCGTGGGCGATCACCCACCCCGAGCGTTCGGCCATCCTGCTGGCGCTGCCGTTCCGCCTCTACGCGCGGATCGTCGGCCCCGCCCTGCGAGTGCTGAATACTCTGGCCAACGCGGCGCTGCGCCCGTTCGGCGTGCACCCGCAGGACCAGTTGGCGCAGGCTCACGGCCCGGCCGAGATGCGCATCCTGCTCGACCGCTCACGGGCCGAGGGTCTGATCGGGGCCGAGCAGAGCGAGCTGCTGACCAGCGTGCTGAGCCTCGCGTCGCTGCCGGTGCGCGACGTGATGCTGTCGACCACCCAACTCGTCTCGGTCCCCGAACGGGCCTCGGTCGCCGACATCGAACTGGCCTCGCTGACCAGCGGGCGCTCGAGGCTCGCGGTCACCGACGAGGCCGGTCAGGTGGTCGGTGTCGTGCACGTGCGCGAGGCCGTGCGAGCCTCCGCTACCGGCCGCGCGGCGACAGCCGGGGACCTGATGGAACCCGCGTTTCTGGTCGGCGCCGGCGTCAACGTGGTCGAGGCCGTGGCCGCCCTCCGCGCCGGCCGCACCCAGCTCGCGATAGTCACCGAGTCGTCCCCCGCCGAGTCGTCCCCCGCCGAGTCGTCCCCCGCCGAGTCG
>DASRYP010000287.1:0-2765 GCA_035687165.1 Actinoplanes sp.
CGGAGTTGGGGCGAGTGCCGGATTGACCATCTCGATGCCGCGCGGCCGGATCATCATGACCGCGTTGATGCCCCGATTGCGTGCCTCGCGCTGAACCGATCGGGGGGCGTGCAGACACATCGCGATCGCGGCCTCGGCGCGGAAGCGATCCATCGGGGCCGACGGGGAGGCCGGCGGTTGCGGCACGGCACCCAGCGGTGCCCAGCGCAGCAGCGGGCCCATCGAGTAGGGCTGGTTGCGGATCAGCTCGTCGGGCAGCGCCATCACGTGAGTCCGATCATGACGCCGAGCGCGAGGCCGGCGCCCCCGCAGGCCGCAGCGAGAATGAGGACGATGACGATGCCGATGAGGAGATTTCCGGCCGACGGGCCGGGCTCGGAGTGCTGGCCGTTCATCGGATCGGCGTCACGCGCAGGACGTCAATCATTCCCTTATTCGCCGCGTCCAGATCGGGCAGGCCTCGAGCGAAGCACACAGGTCCATGACCGTTCATGTCACCCATGATCGACCACGTTCCGTCGGACATCTCTTTGGCCCTCATCAGGATCACGTGCGCCATGTTGACAAGATGGCCGTCCGCGTCAATGCCCCACTGTGTCATGACCAGAACCCTACCCACGGACCTAGTGACACGTCAAGATGTCAGTTGCGCCAGAGGCCGCCGAGCATGTCGACCTGCGACAGCATGACCGCACCCTCCGTCGAGGGCGTTCCCGACGTGGGCACCGGCAGCAGCTCGAGCGCCAGATACACCGACGCGTCGATGCGGCCGGGCGAGGACGGCCCCGGCGTCCAGGTCGCCCACTCGCTCTCGAGGTCGGGCAGGTAGGCCGAGGTGACCACGCGGCCCTCCTTCCACTGCTGGGCGACCGGCTCGGCCCGCAGCGTCTTACCGCGCTTGGCGCTGACCGCGACCAGTCGCGGCACCATGACGCCGAAGCGCTCGGGCTGCTCGCGCCGCAACGCCTCCCACGCCGTGCGGATCGCCAGTAGGACCATGTCACCGCCGTAGTTCGTCTCATAGACGAAGAAATCGGCATCCAGGTCGGCGGCCATCTCACAGGCGGCCCGGGCCCAGTCCGCCGAGCTCATAACGCCGGACGCGTCGGCCGCGATGTGGCAGCGTCCGTCCTCGCCGAGGAATCCGCCCACGACGCCCGCCGTGTCGCGTCCGCCACCGGACGGGTCGACGGCCACGCCGACGCGGACCGGAGTCGAGCAGGCCTGCGAGCCGGACTGCCAGCAGCGCCGCTCGCGCAGCATCTCCCACGACAACAGCACACCCTCCGGCGCCTTCGGGTCGCACTGCCACAGGGCCCGCCAGTCGCGGACCGCGACCGCGCCGCGCAGGTTCTCCCAGTGCCTGAGCAGCTTCGCAGTGTCGCCCGGCGCGATCTTCGGGTGGGAGAGGGGCTCGCCGACGCCGCGGCCGAGCGGGTCCTTGTCTGGCTGCTCGCAGATCGCGGCCATGAGCACGACGCGCCAGCGTCCACCCTGGGCCGCGTCGCCCTCGTCGGCGATGACCCGGGCCCGCAGGTCGTCGGGATGCCAGGGCGTCTGGATCAGGACGATGCGGGTGTCGGGCTGCTGGCGGCTGAGCAGGTCTGCCGAATACCAGCCGTAGACGCGCTCGCGCATGGGCAGCGAGTCGGCCTCAGCCCGGTTCTTCGTCGGGTCGTCGATCAGGATCAAGTCGGCGTCCATGCCCGTGATGGCCGACCCCACACCGGCCGAGCGGACGCCGCCGCCGGTGCTGACCTGCCAGTCCTTCATGTTGGCCGAGCCGCGCTCGAGCACCAGGCCGTAGCGGGCCCCGTACTTCTCCACGAGGCGTCGGATCGCTTTGCCACGCCGTAGGGCCAGGTCGTCGCCGTAGGACGCGACGATGATCCGGGCGTCCGGGCGCCGACACAACCACCAGAACGCCGCCCACTCGACCGCGGTCGTCGACTTGCCGACCTGCGGCGGGGTGTTGAGCAGCAGCCGGTCGAAGTCGCCCCGCTCGAGCGCGGCGTACTCGCGGCCCATGACCCGCAGGTGCGGCCGCACCTGGTACTTCGGGTCGAGGCTCGACGCCAGGGCGACCGGGTCGCTCAGCTCGGGGCGGTCAAGTTGCTTGTCCGGGTCGACGACGTCAGCGACCTGCGCCAGCAGCCCCACGAGTCGCCTCGTTCAGGTTGGCCACAGCCCGAAGGAACTCGACCTCGATGTTCTTGCCTCGGGCGTCGGCCGGCATAGCACCACCGGGCGGTAGGAGCCGAGCGTAGTCCAGCGCGGCCACGACCAGATCGAACCGAAGCGCCTTCATGTATCGACGCCGCGCCTCACATCCGGACCGACTCGCGCAGATCCAGCGCTTGAGCCCCCCTCGGGACGACAGCGCCATGACGACCACGGCAGGGTCGGCGCCACACCGGACGCAGGTCGTGCGCTCCTCGCTCATCGAACCAGCCATTTCGCGACCTGCTCGATCTTGGCGTCATAGCCTGCGTTGTGAAACTCCCAGCCCTCGTCGGCAGCCAGGTCGTCGAGCATCTCGGCATCCAAGCCGTACTCATCGCCGCAGGCCCGAGCCACGTCACTCACCCAGCCCGGATCGCCCGGATTGCCCCCGAAGTATGGCCAGAAGTCGGCCGTCTCAGGTCGCTGAGCCCTGAACTCGGCTCTAAATTCGTCGGTCGTCTGCCCACGTCCCATCACGTCACAACCTCACCTTCGAGTGCGTACGGCTCATCGTCGAGCGCGCGCAGCAGCCGAGCGGCCGT
>DASRYP010000288.1:0-4843 GCA_035687165.1 Actinoplanes sp.
GAGCGCCCGAGACGGGCGGCGCCGAGGTCGGACCGACGATCGGATGGGTCGAGGTGGGCACGGACGCCCAACCCGAGGCTGCGCGGCGCGGGTCGCCGGCCTCGTTCGGAGCGGCGCGGCGGCCGGTGGTCTCGTCCGCTCCGGCACCCGGCCCGGAGACCGGCGCGGCCGTCCCCGCACCGGAGGTCGGGACACCGGAAACTCCGGTCCGTCCGTTCATGTCAGCACGCCCGTTCTCGTCTCGCGGTTCCGCGTCGTCCGCATCGTCGTCGTGACCGGCGGCGCCGGAAACGGCCGACAGGTCAGGTCCGGTCGACCGTCCGTTCACCTCGCCCGGCCCGTGGCCGTTGAGGCCGGGCTGCGAGTGTGGGGAGTCACGCCCACCGAACAGGAAGCGGCTGTTGCGCCCGCCGAGTCCGAAGCCACCGAAGTCGCGGTCCCAGGTATTCACCCGACCGGACTCTACGGGCGCGTTGTCGTCGGGGGTGTCCTCCGCGGCGCGGGAGTGATCAGAATCGCGATCCGGCCGCTGGTTCCGCTCTGCGGCGGCGGGAACCCCACTGACCTGGCCGAGAGGTCCGCTGACCAGCGCGGGAGGTCCGCTGACGGAGGCCGGCGGCCCACTGACGGGTCCCGGCATGCCGCGACCGTTGACGCTCGCCGTCCCGTACGCACCGACAGGTCTGGGCCCCGATCCCGTCCCGCCGATCGGCCCGCGCTCGGCGTCCGCCCCGCTCCGGCTGATCGATTTGTTGCCGCCGGTCGGCCGGCTCTCGTTGATCGGTCCGTTGCCCCCGGACGCTCCGCTGCCGCTGATCGGCCGGTCCGCCCCGGTCGTCTCGTTCCCGCCGAGGGGCGCATGACTGCCAAACGGGCTGTTGGTGCCGGGCTGGGTGTTGGTGCCGAGCGGGCCATTGGCGCCGAGTGGGCTGTTGGCGCCGAGCGAGCCATTGGCGCCGAGCGACCCCTGTCCCCTGGTCGAGCCGGGGAGATTCGTCGGGCCGGGGGAGTTCGTCGGGCCGGGCACGCCGGTGGGCCTGGGCCCGTCCGACGGGTGCCCGGCCGGGCCGGGGGCAGCGGCGGCGGCCGGCGGCCGCGCGCCACCCGGACCACCGAGACTCACTGCGCCGGCAGCCGACTGACCGAGACCGGGTGGCCCACTGACGGGGATCTGCACCGCCGCGCTCTCGGGCAAACGCCGCGAGCCGAGCGCCACCACCTCGGTGTCACCTGAAAGTGTATCCGACATCGGCGACAAATCAGGCGTAGCGGTCCCGTCCTCCTCGTCGTGGTGCACCGACCAGAATCGTGCCAGGCCGTGCGTCGACCGAGCATTGTCGGGGTTGGACGTCGGCTCCATCGGTTTGAGACTCCCGTCGATCCGGCTCCGCCACCCGCGGTGTTGAGCTGCGGTAAACCTCCGGGAAGGCGGCGGTAAACACCCCTGGCTGGGTGCAACGCACGACGACGGTACCGAATTGGAGGTTCGAGGGCACTACCCGTGCCCGGATCGTGGGCCGCCCCGGAACGAGTCAGGCACGACATCGGGCGGGAGGTGCCGGGGCCAGGCTCGGGCGGGGTCGGCGCACAAGTACCGATGGGGGAGAATCGGTCACGTGGTAGTCAAGAACGACCTGGACCCGGCCATCGCCGCTCGGCTCAAGCGCACTCCCGACGGGCTCGTCGCGGCGATCGTCCGCGAGCAGGGCAGCGGTGACGTGCTCATGCTCGCCTGGATGGACGACGAGGCGCTGCACCGGACGCTCACCACCGGCCGGGCGACCTACTGGTCCCGCAGCCGGCGGGAATACTGGGTGAAGGGCGAGACTTCGGGCCACCACCAGTACGTACGAGCGGTCGCCCTGGACTGCGACGGCGACGCCCTGCTGGTCACCGTCGAGCAGGCCGGCGCCGCCTGCCACACCGGCGAGCGCACCTGTTTCTTCGACGAGCTGCCGCTCAAGACCGACGCGCAGCCGATGGGGACGGGCAAGTGACCAGCGGAGCGGTCTTTCCGGACGAGTCGGGCTTCTTGCGGCAGCGGCGCCGGGTGGTGCCGGTGACCCGGAAGCTTCTCGCCGACGGAGAGACCCCGGTCGGCGTCTACACGAAGCTGGCCGGCGGTCCGGGCACCTTCCTGCTCGAGTCGGCCGAGCAGGGCGCCGGTCCTTCCGGTGCGGCCTGGTCGCGCTACTCGTTCGTCGGCGTGCGCAGTGCCGCCACCCTCGTCGAACGCGACGGCGAGGCGCGCTGGCTGGGCACCCCGCCCGCGGGCGTGCCCCTCGACGGCGACCCAGTGGCGGCTCTGCGTGAGACCGTCGCCGCCCTCGCCGACGGGCCGCCCACGGACGGCCTGCCCCCGCTGACCGGCGGCATGGTCGGCTACCTCAGCTACGACCTGGTGCGCCGCTTCGAGCGGCTGCCCTCGACGACGAGTGACGACCTGGCCTTGCCCGAGCTCGGCATGATGCTCGCCACCGACCTGGTCGTGCTCGACCACTACGACGGCTCGGCCATCCTGGTCGCCAACGCGGTGCTCGCCGAGGACGCCGACGATCAGGACCGGCGCGCGGCCTATCACAACGCGGTCGGCCGGCTCGACGCCATGACCACCGCGCTGTCGCGGCCCACCCCACCGATGATCTCCACGGTGGAGCGCCGGCCAGCCGGTGAGCCGGTCAGCCGCACCGCGCCGGGTGAATACCAGAAGGCCGTCGACGAGGCCAAGGAGGCGATCCGGGCCGGCGAGTGCTTCCAGATCGTCGTGGCCCAGCGGTTCGAGCGGCCCACCGACGCCAATCCGCTCGATGTCTATCGCGTGCTGCGGGCCACGAACCCCAGCCCTTACATGTACCTGTTGCGGTTCGACGACTTCGACATCGTCGGCTCGTCGCCCGAGGCGCACCTGAAGGTCAGCGCCGACGAGGCGGGCGTCCGCCGTGCGTTGCTGCACCCGATCGCCGGCACCCGCTGGCGGGGGGTGACGCCCGAGCAGGACAACGCGCTCGCCGCCGAGCTGCTGGCCGACCCCAAGGAACGGTCCGAGCACGTCATGCTGGTCGATCTGGGCCGCAACGATCTGGGCCGGGTGTGCCGGGCCGGGTCGGTCGAGGTGCCGGAATTCGCGCGCATCGAGCGCTACAGCCACGTCATGCACATCGTCTCGACGGTCACCGGCGAGTTGCGCGACGACCAGTCGGCGTTCGACGCGCTGGCCGCCACATTCCCGGCCGGCACGCTGTCGGGGGCGCCCAAGGTCCGTGCGATGGAGATCATCGAGGGGTTGGAGCCGACCCGCCGCGGGCTCTACGGCGGAACGGTCGGCTATTTCGGTTTCGCCGGGGACATGGACATGGCGATCGCGATCCGTACGGCGCTGCTGAAGGACGGTGTGGCCTACGTGGGCGCCGGCGCGGGCATCGTGGCCGACTCCGATCCGGCCGCCGAGGAGCAGGAGACCCGGAACAAGGCGGCGGCGGTGCTGGCCGCGATCGCGTCCGCCGAGACGCTGCGCGCCGCCCGATGAGCCGCCGGTCCTATCTGCTCTCCCTGCTGGCCTGCCTGGCGGGGGCGGGGCTGGCCGCGTACGCCGCCACCCGCACCTGGTCGCTCGAGGTGACGCCGCGGCCCGGCCTGTCCGACCTGCGTACGGTCCGGACCGGCGCCGACGTCGAGCCGTTCCTGATCGGCCTGGCCCTGGTCGCCCTGGCCGGCACCGGCGCGCTCCTGGCGACCCACGGCCGGCTGCGGCGCGTCCTGGGTGGTCTGCTCACCCTGGTCGGGGCGGGAGTGACGGTCGGCGCGATCGTGGGCCGGGCCGGGCTGGCGACGGGCGAGGCCGGCAGCGGCGGCATGCTCTGGCCGGTGATCTGCGCTCTGAGCGGCGCGATCATCGCGGTCGGCGGGCTGGTCGCGGCCCGTCACGGCCATCAGTGGCCCCGCATGTCGGCGAGGTACGAGCGGAAACCCGCACCGGCCGCGGCAACGGCGGGCCAGAACGCGACCGGCCAGAACAACAAGCCGGTGGACAACCGCGCCGCCTGGGACTCCCTGGACCGCGGCAACGACCCGACGGCGTGAGATCAGCGGGTCTTCCCGGCGTGAGATCAGCGGGTCTTGGCGAGCTTCCGGCCGACGTGGGACCGGGCGGGCGAGCGGCGGGCGACCAGGGCGGCCACTTCGCGGGTCAGCTCGGCGCGAGCCTCGTGGCGGGCCCGGTCTTCCAGCGTCGCCGCCCAGGCGTTGTCGCGGGCGGTGCGAATGTTGTCGGCGCCGACCATGCGGCGCTGGACGCCGGTGACGATCTCGGCGGCGACCGAGACGACTGCGCGGGAGACGCCGGCGAAGCCGATGGGCTCGACCGGAGCGGTCTGGGTGGCGGCCACGGGAAACTCCACATCGATCGCGTCGAACTGGACAGCGTGCGGAACGCCTTGACCAGTCTGCCTCGGTCTCATCATGACCGGACCCTATTTCCGGTGAGTGACGGTCGTGTCAACCCGCCGTGGTATCCACCGATCAGATGAGGTGTTCCTGCGCAGCGGGGGGAAGCCCGTGCGGCCCCTGTGACGGAAGTGACAGAGCAAGCCGCGAGCTGGCCGCATTATGCCCCAGGCCCCCAGGTGAGGCGTGCCATACCCCGGGCGGCCAGGCGTGACCGGGACCTCCTAGCATCGGGCGGAGGACACCCGGAGAGGGGAGTCGTTTCGTGACATCCGATCAGCAGGCGGAAGCGGGTTCTGGCGGACCGCAGAACGTGCTGGAGGAGATCCTCGCCGGCGTGCGCGAGGACGTGGCGGCCAGGCAGGAGCAGGTGCCGTTGGAGCAGGTCCGGGAGGCGGCC
>DASRYP010000289.1:0-4905 GCA_035687165.1 Actinoplanes sp.
TTCTTCGTCGTCGTCTCGTGAACCGGTACGACTTGTGCTGTGGCCCGGCGAACGCCGGGCCAACAACAGCGGGGTCTTACCAGCGGTAGTGCGCGAAGGCCTTGTTGGACTCCGCCATCTTGTGGGTGTCCTCGCGCCGCTTGACGGCGGCACCGAGGCCGTTGCTGGCGTCGAGCAGCTCGTTCTGGAGACGCTCGATCATGGTCTTCTCGCGGCGGGCCTTGGAGTACTGGACCAACCAGCGCAGACCGAGGGTGGTCTGGCGCGGGGTGCGGACCTCGACCGGAACCTGGTAGGTCGCGCCACCGACACGGCGGCTGCGGACCTCGAGGGTCGGCTTGACGTTGTCCATCGCGCGCTTGAGGGTCACCACGGGGTCGGTGCCGCTCTTCTCACGAGCACCCTCGAGGGCGCCGTAGACGATGCGCTCGGCGAGCTGACGCTTGCCGGCGACCAGGATCTTGTTGATCAGCTGGGTGACCAGCGGCGAGTTGTAAACCGGGTCCGCGACCACCGGGTGGCGCGGAGCGGGGCCTTTACGCGGCATGTCAGCTCTTCTCCTTCTTCGCGCCGTAACGGCTGCGCGCCTGCTTGCGGTTGCGGACACCCTGGGTGTCCAGCGAACCGCGGACGATCTTGTAGCGGACGCCGGGAAGGTCCTTCACACGGCCACCGCGCACGAGCACGATCGAGTGCTCCTGCAGGTTGTGACCGACGCCCGGGATGTACGCCGTCACCTCGATCTGGCTGCTGAGCTTCACACGAGCGACCTTGCGCAGCGCAGAGTTCGGCTTCTTGGGGGTGGTGGTGTACACGCGCGTGCACACGCCGCGTCGCTGAGGACTACCCTTCAGCGCCGGCGTCTTGGTCTTGCTCGTCTTCGCCTGACGGCCCTTTCGGACCAGCTGCTGGATCGTGGGCACCGGGTTTCTCCGCTCCCTTCGGCCGCTTCCTAGGCGGCCGCACCGTCTTCATATGGCTCTGTGTCGGTCGCTCCCCGAATCCGGGGAGCTCTCCGACACCCGCGGTCGGGCGTGTCGCCCGCTCACGGTCCCGCCGCGCGCCTCTGGACGCGCACCGGGTCTTGTCTTGGTCGACGCCCCGATGGGGGCGCCGGCTCGGCGTGTCGCCGCCTCGTCGCTGTCTTGCCGACTCGGGCGCACGCACGAGTTGCCCGGGCAAGCCCGGGCACGAGGGGAAAGACTACCCACCCCAACGACCCAGGTCAAAATGAACGCCGGGTCGCGCGAACGGATATCTCCGATGCAAGTGTACCGGGTGCCTCAGGGTGTCAACGCCGCGGTGCCAGATCCAGCTCAGACCGAGAGTTGCAATACCAGAGCCAACGCGAGGGACAGCAGTGCGATTCCCGATCCGATCGATCCGCAGACGATTCCGGCCATGCCCAGCCCGGCGCCGGTGAAGCGCACCTGACCGGTCCGGCCCGAACGGCGGATCTGCCGGCGCGACACCGCCCCGATAGTTATCGCTCCCCCGCCGGCCGCAAGGCTGAGCAGGGTGAAGGCCCCCGAGACCCAGCCTCCCCAACCCTCGGCCGAGCCGGCCAGGCCGAAGCAGAGCACCAAGAGCGAGACGAGGATCGAGCCGATGCCGGCGATCAGGGAACCGATGGCCAGACCCGAGGTGATCGGCTCCACCCGCAGCTGGACCAGGCCGAAGTCGGTGCCCGGCACAGCGTCGACCCGCTCCGGCAGCCACCGGCCCGAGGGCGGCGGCGGGGGCACGGCGGCTGGATAATGCGCCGGAGGCTGCGGCGGGAGGGTCATGAGAAGAGCATGTCACCCGAACGAGAAGGGGCGCATCCCACCTCAGTCGGTGCCGGGCGCGAAGTCGGGCCCACCGGGCGAGCCGGCCAGGTGCAGCAGACCGGCGATGGCCGCGATCACCAGGGTGGTCAGGGCCAGGATGATGCCCGCCCAGGCTAGCCGGCGGCCGCGACGGACCCAGGCCGAGCCGGTCAGGTAGCCATCGGCCACGTACGCCTGCCGCGCCGACTGCCGGGCGAGCAGGAGCGCGACGGTGGCCGGAATCACACCACCGACGAACGCGCCGGTCAGGAAGCCCACCAGCCCGAGCGCGAAGACGGCCCGCGCCTTCGACGAAGGCGCCGGATCCGGATCCATCGGATGACGGGTGGGCACTGCCGCGGGAACGGTCACGAGAGCCATTCTAGAAAGGCCGAGGGGCGGCCGCGCACCGCGCGACCGCCCCTCAAAAACCTAAGGCGTGAATCCTTAGCGGTACGACCCGAAGTCGAAGTCGTCCAGCGGCACAGCCTGCCCGCTGGCCGGCCCGAAACCGTAGTCGGTCTCCGGGTACCCGGTCATCGAGTAGACCTTGGCCTTGGCCTCCTCGGTCGGCTCGACCCGGATGTTGCGGTACTTGGCGATGCCGGTACCGGCCGGGATGAGCTTACCGATGATCACGTTTTCCTTGAGGCCGACGAGCGAGTCGCTACGCGAGTTGATCGCCGCGTCGGTCAGCACCCGGGTCGTCTCCTGGAAGGAGGCGGCCGAGAGCCAGGAGTCGGTGGCCAGCGAGGCCTTGGTGATACCCATGAGCACCGGACGACCGGCGGCGGGCTCGCCACCCTCGCCCACGATCCGGCGGTTCTCCGACTCGAAGAGCGCCCGGTCCACCAGGACGCCGGGGAGGAACTCCGCGGCACCCGAGTCGATGACCGTCACCCGCTTGAGCATCTGGCGGATGATGATCTCGATGTGCTTGTCGTGGATGAGCACACCCTGCGAGCGGTAGACCTCCTGGACCTCACTGGTCAGGTGGACCTGGACCGCCCGCGGACCCATGATCCGCAGAAGCTCGTGCGGGTCGATGGTGCCCTCGGTCAGCTTCTCGCCGACGCCGACGTGGTCGCCGTCGTGGGCCCGGAGCTTGACGCGCTTCGAGATCTTGTCGTAAACGATCTCCTCGCTGCCGTCGTCCGGCACCACGATGATCTTCCGCGAGCGCTCGCCGTCCTCGATGCGGATGCGTCCCGGGGTGTCGGCGATGGGCGCCTTGCCCTTCGGCACGCGGGCCTCGAAGATCTCCTGGACACGCGGCAGACCCTGGGTGATGTCCTCACCCGCGACACCACCGGTGTGGAAGGTACGCATCGTCAGCTGCGTGCCGGGCTCACCGATGGACTGGGCGGCGATGATGCCGACCGCCTCGCCGATGTCGACCGCCTTGCCGGTCGGCAGCGAACGGCCGTAGCAGGCCGCACACACACCGAGCTTCGACTCGCAGGTCAGGACCGAACGCACCCGGACGCTCTCGACACCGGCGGCGACGAGCTTGTCGACCAGGATCGAGTTGAGGTCCGAGCCGCGGGCGACGACGAGGTTGCCGTCGGCGTCCTTGATGTCGTCGGCCAGGGTACGAGCGTGGACGCCGGTCTCGGCGTGCGTGTGCACGACCAGAGTGCCGTCCGCCTCGCGGTCGCCCACCTGCATCGGGATCGCGCGGTCGGTGCCGCAGTCCTCCTCGCGGATGATGACGTCCTGCGAGACGTCCACCAGACGACGGGTCAGGTAACCCGAGTCGGCGGTACGCAGCGCGGTGTCGGCCAGACCCTTACGGGCACCGTGGGTGGAGATGAAGTACTCCAGCACGGTCAGACCCTCGCGGTACGACGAGGTGATCGGCCGCGGGATGATCTCACCCTTGGGGTTGGCCACCAGACCACGGATCGCGGCGATCTGCCGGAGCTGGAGCAGGTTACCGCGAGCGCCTGAGTTGATCATGACCCAGAGCGGGTTCTCCTGCGGCAGCGCGGACTCCATCTCCTTGGAGATCTCGTTCGTCGCCTTGGTCCAGATCTCGATGAGCTCGCCGCGACGTTCCTCGGCGGTCATCAGACCACGCTGGTACTGCTTGTCGATCCGGTCGGCCTCGGTCTGGTACTTGGCCAGAATCTCCGGCTTGCGCGGCGGAGCGATGACGTCGCCCATACCGATCGTCACGCCGGACCAGGTGGCCCAGTGGAAGCCGGCCTCCTTGAGCGCGTCCAGGGTCGCCGCGAGGCTGACCTTGGGGAAGCGCTCGGCGAGGTCGTTGACGATCGCCGACAGCTGACCCTTGCGGATCTCGTAGTTCACGAAGCGGTAGCCCGGGGGCAGCGTCTCGTTGAAGATGACCCGGCCGAGCGTGGTCTCGACGAGCAGGGGCTCGCCCTCGACCCACTCCTCCGGCGCCTCCCACTTGGCACCCTTGATGCCGTTGTCGACACCGATGACCTCGCGAAGACGGACCTTGATCGGCGCCTGCAGGTGCAGCTCGCCGTTGTCGAAGGCCATCCGTGCCTCGGCATCCGAGCTGAACACCCGTCCCTCGCCCTTGGCACCGAGCGTCTCGTGGGTCAGGTAGTACAGACCGATGACCATGTCCTGGGTAGGCATGGTGACCGGCTTGCCGTCGGCCGGCTTGAGGATGTTGTTCGACGAGAGCATCAGGATCCGGGCCTCGGCCTGCGCCTCGGCCGACAGCGGCACGTGCACCGCCATCTGGTCACCGTCGAAGTCGGCGTTGAACGCCGTACAGACGAGCGGGTGGATCTGGATCGCCTTGCCCTCGACCAGCTGCGGTTCGAAGGCCTGGATGCCCAGGCGGTGCAGGGTCGGCGCGCGGTTCAGGAGCACCGGGTGCTCGCTGATGACCTCTTCGAGGACGTCCCACACGACCGGCCGCTGACGCTCGACCATGCGCTTGGCCGACTTGATGTTCTGCGCGTGGTTCAGGTCGACCAGGCGCTTCATCACGAACGGCTTGAACAGCTCCAGCGCCATCTGCTTGGGCAGACCGCATTGGTGCAGCTTCAGGCGCGGGCCGACGACGATGACCGAACGGCCGGAGTAGTCGACGCGCTTGCCGAGCAGGTTCTGA
>DASRYP010000290.1:0-2371 GCA_035687165.1 Actinoplanes sp.
TCGATCGCGGTCAGGAAGTGGCGCAGGTCCGCGTCGGCGCCGGACAAACGGTGATCGTGGGTGACGGCGCGGGGCAGCTTGAGGACGAAGCGGAAGCCGGGCGGGGTCCGACGGGCCCAGCCGGCCACGGTCTCGCGCGCCGGGGTGGCGTAGAACGTGGTGTTGCCCTCGACCGCGTCGCACCAGGCCGCGTACGCCTCGAGTTTGTCCTGCCCGGGGCCGACGATCGTGCCGTGCCACGCCTTGTGCGTCCACTGCGCACAGCCCACGTGCAGCCGCGGGCGCTGTTTCTCCACCGGCGAAACTTATCGCATCCCCCAACGAGTTAACTACTCCAAAAAGCCTCACAATACGGCGAATAGGGTGATCTTCTCGGACGGCAAGTTGTCAGCTGATGAGGGGAAACAAGATGAATCGCGTTGCTCGGCTTCTCGCCGTCACGGGCCTTGCGCTCGGCACCGCCGTCGCGATCGGGGCGGTTCCGGCCCAGGCCGCGACCGGCACCACGCAGGGTGCCTCGAACCAAGCCCGGCCGTACTGGGACGACGACGAGACCGTCGGCTATTTCCGGTCCCGGCACACCTGTGAGCGGGTCGGCCGCCTCGGCGAGATCCGGGACCGCTGGGACGACTACGACTGCGAGCGGGTCCGGCGCGGGCACTACCGCGACGCCTGGCGCCTCGAGGTCGAGGACTGGAACGACGGTTGGGACAGCCGCAACTGGTACGGCGGTTGGTACGGCGGCTACGACGGCGGCGACTACCGCGGTGGCTGGAATTCCTACTTCTGGCGCTACTGATCCACTGGGCGGGCTGCCCGAAACGGGTGGCCCGCTCGTCCATTCGTGCCGATGAGGTGCGAAGGCCTGGGCCTTCGTCCGTTCCGGTCGGCCCGCGACGTGCGGTCGATCCCGGCACTTGTGCGAGCATAGAAAACGTTCCGTGCGGGAACTGCGGGCGCGTGACCACCGACGACCGGCCCGCACCCCTCATCCGGCCGCCCCGCCTGCGTACCGAGCCCGAGCGCGGCGCGTCCCGGCTCGAACTCTTCTTCGACCTGGCGTACGTGCTGGTCGTGGACCATCTGGCCACGTCCTTCGCCGACCACCTGGACCTGAGCGGCGCCGCCACGTTCGCCGGGCTGCTGATCGTGACCTGGTGGTCCTGGGTCACGACCACGCTCTACGCGAACCGGTTCGACACCAACGACGTGATCTACCGGCTCGCCAAGTTGGCCGCGGCGGCCGCCGTCGTCGGGATGGCCGCGTCGGCCGAGGGCGCCACCGGCAGCGCGGGCACCCAGTTCGCCGCGTGCTTCCTGGCCACCCGCGTCCTGCTGCTGCTCCTTTACGCACGGGCCTGGCGGCACGTGCCCGACGCGCGGCACACGATCGCCATCTACCTCGCCGGGGCCGCGGCGTCCTCGCTGCTCTGGGCCGCGTCCCTGCCCGTGCACGGGACGGCGCGTTACGGGTTGTGGGCGGCCGGGATCCTGGTCGAGGCCACCGCCCCGATTTTGGCCACCCGGCTGGGCGACAACACCCCACTGCACCTCGACCATCTGCCCGAGCGGTTCGCGCTCCTCGTGATCCTGATCCTGGGCGAGTCGGTGCGTTCGGTCGCGGTCGGCGTGCACGAGCAGCACTGGATCGCGGCCTCCGTGGTGTCCGGCGCCGTGGCGTTCGCCGCCGCGGCGGCGCTCTGGTGGATCTACTTCGACCTGGGCGGCGCGGCCGGCAAGCGCCAGCTCGTCGAGGACGGTGAGGACGTGGAGAGCGGCGTCGCCGACGCGTACATCTACGGCCACCTGCCGCTGGTGATCGGCCTGGCGATCGCCGCGGTCGGGGTCGAGCAGTTCGTCGTGCACCCGGCCGGCGGTCTGACCGACGCCGGCCGCTGGGCCCTGCACGGCGGCGCCGCGCTCTACCTGATCGGGCTGGCCGTCGTCATGTGGGGCACCTCGGGCCGGTGGCGGGCCGCGTGGCCGTGGCCGACGGCGGTCATCCCGTTCATCCTGGCGCTCGGGTTCACCGAATTCCTCGAACCGATCGTCTCCGTCGTGCTCGTGACCGTCCTGCTGGTGGGAACCGTGCTGGCCGGCATGCGGGCCCAGCGGCGTGGTGCCCTGCGCGCGGCGGAGGCGTAAGTCACTGTTGTCCCTGAACCCGCTGGCGGCCCTTTAGGCTCACGACTTGTGACGGCGCCCAGTCTTGCCGGCCGGATGCGCCGGGACCGCACCCGCCGTATGGCGTCCGGTGCGGCGGTCGTTCTGGCCTTGGTCGGCATCCTGTCGGCTCTCGCTCCCCCGCTGCGGGGACGCCTCGACCCGCTGCTCGACGTGCTCCCGCTGGCGGTGCCGCTGGGCGCGCAAA
>DASRYP010000291.1:0-15745 GCA_035687165.1 Actinoplanes sp.
TCGTGTCATTCGCGGGACAGACGCCTCAACAGGCGCCCGGTCCGCCGTATCGGAAGGAACGGCCCGACACCCTCGCCACGTCGTAGACGTCGGTCGTCGAGCGGATGCTCATCTCGACCGTCGGGCCCTCGAGGAACGAGACGCTCGAGGCGCGGGCCGCGTTGTCCTTGATCGCCAAGGTGCCGTTGCCCATCTCGGTGCAGGGCTGTGGGCTGGACGCGGCGACCTCGCCGAAAACCTGGACGAAGCCGGAACGGTTGAACGTCGTACCCCGGTCGCTCCAGATCTTCGCGGGGAAGTAGCCGACCCACTCGGTGTCGTAGGCGATCCACCAGGCGCCCTGGTAGAACTGGATGCCGAACTTCTTGGTGACGCCGTAGGTCAGCGTCGAGCCGGGCTTGACGTTTTCGCTGGACTGCTCGAAGCCGCAGTCGTTGTAGCAGGTCGGCTCGCCGTTGACCCAGTGGAAGACGAACAGGTGCGGGTCGTCGTCGCCATTAACCAGACGATCGACCGTCCAGCCGACCTCGACGATCTGCTTGCCATCGGCCGACTGCAACGCGATCTCGGCCAGGGTATGGAAGTCATTCCGGTCGAGCTCGGGCTTGCCGATCGTCAGGTTGGAATAGATGCCCGCGGTGTCGGCGGTCTGCGAGCCGACGTTGTAGAGGTAGCTCACTTCGCTCTCGGCGGCAGCCTTCACCCCCAGCGGCTTCGGCGGCACGGCCTCGGTCTCCTCGGAGCGCAGCACGCTGGTCAGGTCGCTGCGGCCCTTCGGACCGTATTTCGCGTCCGGGGCCAGCGAATCGCTTTCGTCGGGCGGGGCCGCGGAAAGGCCCTGGGCCCGCAGCGTCGTGCTGGTGTCGCCGCCGTCTCCACTCTTGATGTCCTGTTCCTCGTCGCCCCACGGCAGGCGGGGCGGCTCGACGCTCGCCACGTCGGCGGCGGCGGCGGTATCAGCGGCGTCCGGTGAGTCGGGGGCGTCGTCGTCGGCGACCGTGGGCGCGGAGCTCGCCTCAGGCGGGCTCGCGATCTGGTCGGCGCCCGCGTTCACCGTGGAGACGACGCCAATAGCGCCGACGACGGCAATTGCGAGGCCGGCGGCTAGGAGACCGCGGCGTGACTTCAACACGTGTCCGTCCTCGTTGATCGGGGGAATCGGAGGGTCGGGCGAGGTGGCCTCCGGCACCGGTTCTCGGCGGCTGAGTCACCATATAGCTTTCTCGATTGCCGAGAACCTGCTCAGCTTCATTTCCGACTTAACGGCTGACGCGCTGAGCCGATCCGGTGAGGCATCGGCGCATTTCGTTTACAGAGCGTATCGATACGACTGCGGAGGGCCGAGATTCGCGCTCGATCGGAAAGAGGCTAACCGCCATGAGGTTCTTTCGGCTACCGCTCTCCAGCAGGTCTTGATCATGGTGGTGCCCGCTTCGTCCTCACCGGATGGACATAGTGGAATACACCGGCCCGCAGCCCCGGACAATGGTCATCTACCCGCCGCATTGCCGCGGCCACTAAGCAGTGGCGACCTGTCCGGATTTATCCCATGCGGAGCATCGCCGGCGCCCCGGACCAGGAATACGCAACCGGTTACTCAATAAGACTAAAAGTAACGACGCTCTCAGATCTTGGAAGTGGTTTGACGATCGGCCCGGCCCCGCGCCAGCATGGTGACCATGCAGCGGAAGGGCATCCCTCTCATCGCCGACCTGGCGATCGATCTGGCACGGCACGCCAGCGCCTGCTGTCCGAGCTGACCAGCGCTTCGCCCGCGGCCTCGCACGCCGCGCGACCCTGATCGGCCAACTTCCCGCCACCCGAGTGCGCGCACCGCTATCCTTGATCGCGTTGTGGCGTTAAACCTATAGGACTGATAGGCAATGTATGCAAAGCGAGGAGCTCCCGTGACCGTCGTCGATACCCGCCTCGACCATCTCGCCATCGCCACGCGCTTCGCCGCCGCGCCCGAGCAGTGGCCGGTCGCCCCCCGGTTCAACCCGGTCGACCGCTGGTACCACCGGCTTCGCGTGGCCGACGACCACGAGGTCTGGCTCCTGACCTGGCTGCCCGGACAGGGCACGGACTGGCACGACCACGGCGGCTCGGCCGGCGCGTTCCACGTCTTCGGCGGCACGCTCACCGAGGACGCAGTCACGCTCACCGACGGCCGTCCGCCCCGCCGCACCTCCCGCGAGCTGGGCGAGGGCGCCGGCCGCCGCTTCGGCAGCCACCACGTCCACCGGATGACCAACCGGTCGCCCCGGCCCGCGATCAGCGTCCACGTCTACGGACCGGCGCTCACCACGATGACCAAGTACCGCCTCGGGGCCGACGCTCTCGAGGTGCTCACGGTCGAACGGGCCGGCGCCCAGTGGTGACCGCGGCGCCGCCCGGCTCCCTGGGCATCGACGAGATCCTGGCCAACGCACGCACCCGACTCACCCGGGTCGGCCCGCTCGAGGTGGCCGCCGCGATGGCCCGCGGCGCGATCCTGGTGGACATCCGCCCGGCCGCCCAGCGGGCCGAGTTCGGCGAGATCCCCGGCGCGGTGGTCATCGAGCGCAACGTCCTGGAGTGGCGGCTCGACCCGCGCAGCGACGCCCGACTGGCCTTCGCCAGCCGGTACGACCTTGAGGTGATCGTGACCTGCCAGGAGGGCTACACCAGCAGCCTGGCCGCGGCCGCCCTGCAGGACCTGGGCCTCTGGCGCGCGACCGACCTCGACGGCGGCTACGCCGCCTGGCGCGACGCCGGCCTCCCGACGGTCTGACCCTCGGCGGCGACGCCGGTGCGCCGCCGCCGATCGGGCTCAGTGGCCTTCGGCCTCCGGGCCCGCCCGCTGGGCAGCAGGAACCGTTCCGGCCTCCTTCAAGCAACTTCCGGCCGAGGTCTGTCCGTACGTCGTCCGGCACGCCGATGCCTTGGTCGGCGCCAGCCACGAGGCCCGTTTCGATCTGGGTCTGGAGCTGCTCGTGGACGGTTTGGACAAGTAGGCGACAGGACCATCCTTCCGATCGGGGGATATCGGCCCAGATTGATGGCTTAAGTCCGGTTCAGGACGGGGGGAGGGGTGGTTGGACGGCTGGTTCCTAGTGTTGATACTGGGACCATGGACGGTGAGATCCAGACGGGTGCCCGGTTGCCGGCGCAGATCACCGCGTTCGGTCCGCTGCACCTGCTCGCGTTGCGGGCGCACCGGCTGGCGACCACCGGCCGCGGCCACGAGGCGCTCGACGCGGCCGACGCTTACCACGCCATCGCGAACGCGGTCGGCGACCACCGCACCGTTCCCTTCCTGGTTCAGAGCCAGATGTATGCCAACCTCCACATGGGACGGCTCTCCGAGGCGGCCGATCTCGGCGAGCACCTGCTCCTGCTGCACCGGACGGCCGGCTCGGTGCTCGGCGAGGCCAAGACCCTCTGCGACCTGGCCCAAGTCGACGTCCTGCGGGGACGCTACTTCCTCACCATGCGCAACCTGGCCCGCGCCGCCGTCCTGCTCGACCTGCCCTACACCGACCGTGAGCGCCGCGTCTCGGCCCTCTGCTCGTTCGCCGAGGCAGCGACCGCGGCCGAGATGTACGAGATCGCCGCCACGACCTACGAGCAGCTCAGCGTCGTGCACGCCGGCTTCGGCCTGGTGCACGCGGCCACCCTGCTGCACTGGGGCCTGCGGCTCAGCCACGTCGGCCGGCACGACGAGGCCGCCACCCGGCTGCGGCGCAGCGCCGAGATCACCCGCCGCCGGGTCGAGCAGCGCCCGGACGACGTCGTCTCCACCGCGATGCTCGCGCTCGCCCTGGCCAAGCTCGGCGACGTCATCCCGGCCGAGAAACTGGCCCGCGAGGCGGTGATGCCACTGCGCGAGGCCGAGAACTACCGCAACGCGCGGATGGCCCACCTGGCCCTCGGGATCAGCCTGCGCGCGCAGGGATCGCTCGCCGGCGCCCGCACCGAACTGGTCGCCGCCCGGGAGCTCTGCGCCTTCGGCGCCGCCTTCCCGGACGAGAAGCCGATCATCAGGTTCGAGATGGCGCTGACCGCCCTCGCCACCGAGGACGGCCAGGTCGTCCGCGACATGTTCGAAGCGGTCGAGGGTCAGACCCGTGAGTTGTGGCGGCTCCGCCAGCAACGGCTGGCCATGCTGCGCCAGGCCCGCCAGCGCGAGGAGTCCGAGGCAGCCAGGGCTCGGGCTGAGCGTGAGGTGCTGCGCGACCCGCTCACCGGCCTGGACAACCGGCGCCGTTTCGACCTGCTGATGGAGCACATCGACTCCGGCCTGATCACCAACCCGCTGGTCCTGCTGATCGTCGATGTCGATCACTTCAAGGCGATCAACGACGCGTACTCGCACGCCACCGGCGACCGCGCGTTACGCGAGGTGGCCCGCATCCTGCGCGCCCACTGCCGCGCCGAGGACGTTCCCGTGCGGTACGCGGGCGACGAGTTCGCGGTCTTCCTGCGGGGCGACCTGACCGTCGGACGCGAGGTGGCCGAACGCATCCGGGCGGCGGTGGCCCGCACCGACATCCTGCCCGGGGTGCGCCTCACGGTGAGTGTCGGCCTGGCCGCCCTGGCCGAGGGCATGTCCGGCGAGACCCTGTTCCGCGAGGCCGACGACCGCCTCTACGCCGCCAAGTGGAGCGGCCGCAACACCATCGCCGCCTAGCCGATCTTGATGATCTCGGACCGGCCGCTGTAGAGGCCGCGCGAGTTGTCCGGGCCGCGGGGCGTGTCCGGGGCGTCGAGCCAGACGACGTACGCGGCTCCGGATCTCAGCCCGCTGATGGTGGCGCTGCCGGTGCACTCGGCTCCGGTGGTCACCGTCTGCCAGACGGGCTCGGGCTGGGCACCGGTCACGATCTCCTGGTTGACGGCGGCCACCCGATAGCGATGGCCGTACCGGTTGGGCCACTGCACCTTCAGCGACCCCTCTCCCGACGTCACGATCATCGGAATGAACACCTTGTCGAGGTCCTCGTTCCACAGGTTCGCACAGGCCGAGCTCTGCGGCAGGAAGGACACGGGCGGCAGGCCGGGCCGGGGAGTACCGGTGGACCGGCTTGTCGCGCTCGTGGTCGGCTTGCCGGGTTCGACGTTCACCCAGGCCTTGCCGTCGCCCGTGGGGCTCGCGCTCGCCGACGGTTCCGTGGCACCGCCGCAGGCGCCGAGCAGCAACGGGAGCGCCGCCAGGGCCGGGGAGAATCTCCTCACCTCCTCCGATCGGCGCGCGCCGCGGGTGACTTAGGCGACCGGGCCGGTCGTCCCCCGCACGACCAGGCGTGGCGGGATCACCACCTCGCGGTGGGCGATCTGCGCCTCGTCGATGCGCTCCACCGCCCGGGCCACCGCCAGCGTCGTCATGGTCTCGATGTCCTGCGCGACCGTGGTCAGGTCGATGTGCGCGAGCCGGCTGAAGCTGCTGTCGTCGTAACCCACCACGCTGATGTCCCCCGGGACCGACAGCCCGCCGCGGCGCAGCACGTCGAGCAGCCCCGTGGCGCTCAGATCGTTGAAGACGGTCACCGCCGTCGGCGGATCGATCAGCAGTTCGCGTCCCGCCCGAGCCCCGTCCTCCTCCCCGAAACCCCCGTTCACGACCCGGGCGTACGCCTCCAGCCCGTGCCGCCGCATGGCATCGCGATAGCCCTGCCGCCGTTCCGCCGACGCGAGCCACCGCCCGCCGTCGACGTGCGCGATGGTCCGGTGCCCCAGCGCCACCAGATGATCGACCGCCAGGTGCAGACCCCGCGCATCGTCGGTGCGCACCACGTCGACCTGCCGGTGTCGCACCGGGCGCATCATCGCCACCACCGGCAGCCGAGCGGCCAGGGTCCCGAGCTCGGCGGTCGGCACCTGTGGCCCGAGCAGCACCAGCGCCGCGCACCGGTCCTGGAGGAGGCCCGAGATCGCCGTACGCTCGTCGCGCCGCGGAGTCACCGCGCTGAGCGTCAGTTCGTACCCGATCCGTTCGGCCGCGTCGTAAAGCCCGGTCAACATGTCGTCGTGGAACGGATGCTGTACGCCGAAGACGACTCCCAGCAGCCGGCTGTGCCCGCTCCGCAGCAGCCGCGCCCGACTGTCCGGCTGGTAGTCGAGCCGCCGGGCGACCTCGAGCACCCGCTCCCGGGTTGCCGCGCTGGCTCCTGGCGCGTCCCGCATCACGATCGATACCAATGCCACCGAGACTCCGGCCTCGGCCGCGACGTCCGCCAATGTAGGTCGCCCCATGCCCGGAAATTTACCTGTGATGACTAGAACGTTCTAACGCGCCACGCACTAGAACGTTCTAGGGTCGATCAAGTGGAGAACCTCACCGCCGGCCGCCGCTGGGCGGCCCTGCTGGCCCTGGCCCTGGGCGGCTTCGGGCTGGGCCTGACCGAGTTCGTGGCCATGGGTCTGCTTCCCGACCTGGCCCGCGACCTGTTGCCGGCGGCCTATGCCCGCTCGGCCGAGGACGCGGTCGCCCAGGCGGGTTGGATGATCACCTGCTACGCCCTGGGTGTGGTCGTCGGCGCCCCCACGATCGCCGCGCTGACCGCCCGCATGCCCCGCCGCCGCCTGGTCATCGCGCTGCTCTCGCTCTTCGTGCTCGGCACGGTGGCCTCCGCGCTGGCCCCCACGTTCGACCTGGTGCTGACCGCCCGGTTCGTGGCCGGCCTGGCCCACGGCGCCTACTTCGGCGCGGCGGGCCTGCTGGCCGCCGCCATGCTCGGCCCCGGCAGCCAGGGCAAGGGGTTCGCCATCGTCCTGGGCGGCCTGACCGCCGCGAACGTCTTCGGCGTGCCGCTGATCACCAGCCTCGGTCAGGCCGCGGGCTGGCGAGCGGCCTACCTCGCGGTGGCCGGTGTCTTCCTCGTGACGCTGCTCTTCGTCCTGGTCACCGTCCCCGAGATGAGGGCGGCCCCCGGCGGCTCCCCGCGAGCGGAGTTGTCCGCCTTCCGGTCGCCCCAGGTCTGGCTGGCCGCCGCGGTGGCCGCGGTCGGCTTCGGCGGCTTCTTCGCCGTGAACAGCTACATCGCCCCCGTGACGACACACGTGGCGGGCCTGCCGGAGTCGTACGTCCCGTGGGTCCTGGCGGTCATGGGCACGGGCATGACCGTCGGCAACGCCCTGGGAGGCATCGCCGCCGACCGCAACCTCCGCCGCAGTGTCCTGCTGGGCTTCACCGCGATGATCACCACGATCGCCCTTTTCGCTCTGGTCGCGAGGACCCCGATCGGCCTCTTCGTGGCGGCGTTCCTGGTCGGCACCGCGGCCCTCTTCATCGGCCCGGCTCTGCAGGCACGCCTCATCGCCGTGGCCCCGCGCGCGCAACTGATGGGTGCCGCAGTGAACCAGTCGGCCTCCAACATCGCCAACAGTGCCGGCGCGGCCCTGGGCGGCGTCGTCATCGCCGCGGGCCTCGGCTACCTCTCCGCCGCCTGGATCGGCGTCCTGCTGGCCCTGACAGGCCTGGCTCTGGCCTTCGTCAGCTTCCGCCGGGACAAGACCGATCCGGAACCCCGCCGGCCCGCCGCGGATCGGGAGTCCGCGACGGTCTGATCATCCGGCCCGGCCGCTTGCGCCCCACGACCTCGCCCGCGTACGTTTCGTCCCGTCTTGATGTCAAGACGAACCGTCCCGTCCGCGCTGTGCCAGGGCCCCGACCGGTACCGGGACCGCGATCCCCGGCGGCTTGCCTCCGCCCGATCCGGCCCGTTGTGCCGACCGGCCGCCGACCACCAGCGCGACCAGCGCCGCAGCGTCCAGAACGGTGGTGTCGACGTGCCGATCGGCCAGGGTTCGCACGGCAACTGCTTCGGGGAGTGGAACGATCGAGCCCCCGCCTTCGGCAGGACCCGTGGCGGGCCGCACCGCTCCGTGGGTGCAATTCGGTTGCGATCAGTCGGCGGTGCTGCGCAGGGCGGCCGTGACCGCCGCCCTCAGCTTGTCGAGATAGTCGGCGTCGGGTTTGGTCCGCGACACGGCCAGCCGCCAATAGAGCGGGCCCAGGATCAGGTCGACGGCCAGGTCGGGGTCGGTGCCGGACGGCAGCTCGCCGCGGGCCACGGCCTGCCCGACCAGCTTCTCCCCGACGGCCTGCTGATGGGTGCGCAGCGCCTTCTGCAGCGTCTCGGCGATCTGCGGATTACGGGCGGCCTCGGCCATCAGGTCAGGAATGATTTGAGACGCGATACGGTGTTGGAGAGCCTTGCTGACGATCATCATGATCAGCTGCAGGTCGCCGGCGAAACTGCCGGTGTCGGGCAACGGTACGCTGCGTCCCGCCACGTCGGAGACGATCTCGAGCACCATCTCGAGCTTGTTGCTCCAGCGCCGGTAAATCGCGGTCTTGCCGACGCCCGCCCGGCGTGCCACGGCTTCGATGGAAAGCCGGCCGTAACCTACTTCGGCCAGCTCTTTCATCACCGCGTCGCGAATCGCCACGGTGATGTCGCTTCGGAGCACCGCCGCTCCGGCTGGTGCCCGCTTACCTGTCGCCACCCGGTCACTATACGCCAGGACGTAACGGTTGCGTTCCGCCCTTTGGTCGGATAACCTTCCCGGCACGTCGATACGAAGCCGTTCCATCGGCTGAGGCTTGACATGCTTCTTGAGTGTTCTCGCCAAAGGAATCCGGGCCCGGTACCCCTAGCGGGCCGACGAGATCGGAGCACCACCCCATGGCTCAGACGGCGGTCGCCGAATCCGATACCGGGCCATCGCTCACCGAGCTGGCCCGGCGGCACGGCCTGACCAAGGCAGGGCGTCTGCCCAGCCTGCCGGAATACACCAGGTATCTCTGGTCGTATCGGCACTTCATAGCCGCGTTCGCCAATGCGAAGGTCAGCGCGTCGCTGGGCAGCACCCGGCTGGGCGTGATCTGGCAGCTTCTCACTCCGCTGATCAACGCCGGCGTCTACTACGTCATCTTCGGCGTGCTGATCAACACCAAGCAGGGCGTCGACAACTTCATCGCGTACCTCTGTGCCGGTGTTTTCATCTTCGGGTTCACCCAGTCGGTGGTCCAGGCCGGTTCCCAGTCGATCACGTCGAACATGGCACTGATCCGGGCGCTGCACTTCCCGCGGGCCAGCCTGCCGATCGCGGTCACCCTGGTCGAGGTGCGCAACATGATCGCCTCGATGATCGTGCTGGTCGCGATCGTGCTGCTCACCGGTGAGCCGATCACCGTCGAGTGGCTGCTGGTCCTGCCGGCCCTGCTGCTCCAGGCGGTCTTCAACACCGGGCTCGCCCTGTTCGTGTCGCGCCTCGTCTCCAAGGTCACCGACATCCGGCAGCTCATCCCCTATCTCATGCGGATCTGGATGTACGGCTCGGCCGTGCTCTACCCGGTCACGTTCTTCGCCGAGCGGCTGCACGGCTGGCAGCTCACCCTGATCGAGGCCAACCCGATGCTCATCTTCATCGAGCTCATGCGACACGCGCTGATGGAGAACGTCGAGCTCGCCCAGCCCGCGGGTCTGCTGTGGATCCAGGCGATCGTCTGGACCGTGCTCGTCGGTCTCGGTGGTTATGTCTACTTCTGGCGCGGAGAGAAAGGCTACGGCCGTGGCTGACATCGAGCGGGAACCCACCGTCATCGCGGACAACGCGCACATCGTCTATCGCATCTACGGCTCGGTCGCTCCGGGCGCGAACTCGCCGCTGGCCAGCCTCAAGCGCATCGTCACCGGCAAGAAAAGCGCGGCGGTGCGCGAGGTGCACGCCGTCAAGGGCGCCAGCTTCGTGGCCTACAAGGGCGAGGCGATCGGTCTGATCGGCAGCAACGGCTCCGGCAAGTCGACGCTGCTGCGGGCGATCGCCGGCCTGCTCCCGGTGGAGCGCGGCGGCGGGATCTTCGCGGCGGGCCAGCCGTCCCTCCTGGGGGTGAACGCGGCCCTGATGAACGATCTTTCCGGCGAACGCAACGTCGAGCTGGGCTGCCTCGCGATGGGCATGTCGCCCGACGAGGTCAAGGAGCAGGCGCCGGGCATCATCGACTTCTCCGGCATCAACGAACGGGGCGACTTCAGCTCATTGCCGATGAAGACGTACTCGTCCGGCATGGCCGCCCGGCTGCGGTTCTCGATCGCCGCGGCCAAGAAGCACGACGTGCTGCTGATCGACGAGGCGCTGGCCACCGGTGACGCGAAATTCCGCAAGCGCAGCGAGCAGCGGGTCCGTGACCTGCGCAAGGACGCCGGCACGGTGTTCCTGGTGAGCCACAGCGAGCAGTCCATCCGGGACACCTGCGAGCGCAGCATCTGGCTCGAGTCCGGCGCCATCCGGGCGGACGGCCCGACCGACGACGTGCTGAAGGAGTACGAGTCCTTCGTCAACAAATAGGTCTTGGTGAACAAGCGCAGGCCCCGCTCTTTCGAGCGGGGCCTGCGCTTGTTCTACCGCATGGACAGGTGCACGTGGTTCGTGTGGTTGCTGGAGGGATCTCCGTTACCGCGGGTGTACGCCTTCCAGCCACTGCTCGGCAGCCAGATGCGCTTGAACCAGATGACGTAGAGCACGCCCAGCCGATCCGAGTTGCCGATGAAGTAATTCGCCAGGCGGTTGCCGTAGGCCTTGTCGGCACCCGACGCGACCCCGCCGAAGCCCTTCTTCTCGGCCGCGTAGTCGCAGGCCTTCCCCTTGGGGTGCTCACCGCTGTTCTGCTCGCGGAAGCACGCCGTGTACCGGGTGAAGCCGTCCTTCCTGGCTTCCCGCAGGGCGTGCAGCGTGCGCGGCGAGATGCAGCCGCTGGTGGTGGGGTCGTCGGCGGTGCAGCTCTCGGAGGGTAGCGAGCCGTCCGAGTTTCGCGGCGCCGCACTGGCCCGGGCGTTCGAACCGCCGCCGCTGCTGCTACTGCCGCTACCGCCGCTGCTACTGCCGCTGCTGCTGCTGCCGCTACCGCCGCTGCTACTGTCACCCGGCTCGTCGGCGTCCTCGCCGGCGTTGGCCGCCTTCAGCGCCTGCTCGGCCTGCACCTTGCGCTTGGCCATCAGGTTCACTTGCCTCTGCTGGTTACGCACCTCGGCGTCGATGGCCAGCTTGGCCCGCTGCTGCCCGTCCCGGGTCGCCTTGAGTTCGGCCACGACGGCGTTCTCCTTGACCGCGACGGTCTCCAGAGTCTCGGCGCGGTCGAGGAAGTTCCCGGACGAGTTCGCCGCGAGCAGCGCGCTCATCGGCCCGAGCCGGCCGGTCCGGTACGACTGCTGGATGATCTCGTCGATCGCCGCTTGCCGCGGCGCGAGCTGGTCGTCGAGTTCCTTGACCTTCGCGACGAGCTGGGTCTGCCGTTTGCGGGAGTGAGCCAACGCCTCCTTGGCCTCGACGAAGCCCTTGGAGGCCGCCTCGAGCTGCTGGACCAGCGACTTGGAGGCGCCTTCTCCGTCGTCGCCGTCGTCTCCGGGGGCCGCGGCGGCCGGACCCGCCACCGCCATCGCGAGACCGGAGATCGCGACGAGCAGCGCGAGCATGAACGCTGATCGCCGCCGAACAGTCTTGTGCCGCACACCTGTTCCTTCCGTCGGCCGCCGACCGGGTTAGCTGACGGGTTCGGGATGGAAGTGATCCCTACCGCGGACGCGGATTCACCCCGGGGGGAATTGGTTCCCCGGTTCGTCCGAAGACGATTAGGCGGCGGTCTCCGGGGGAGTGGAGACCGCCCCGACCATACCCACTCCATCGAATGATCGATAGTTTTCATACACAGCGCAATACACTCACGACGGCCCGTCACCGTAATAACTGAATGTGCTCGAGCGATTACGAATTTGCCATTCCGCGTGGCCTGAAGGGACACGAACTCTCGGGTAAAGTGGATGCCGGTTCTGCCACCGTGGTACCGCCCCCGAGGTGCCGGCAGGCCACCGCCCAATTGCCGCGAGGCGAGCCGGGGAACCAGGTCAGTGGGGTGCATCCGCGCACGCGGTAGGGATCGCTTCCGTCCCGAACCCGTCAGCTAACCCGGTCGGCGGTTTACCGGAAGGAACTGCGTTGACGGTACGACCCCGCCGGTGGCTGACCCTGGTCCTGACGCCGCTCGCGGCCCTGTCTTTCCTGGCCGCACCCGCTTCCCCGGCGAGCGCCGAGCCAGGCGGCGGCTCCTCGACCGCCCCCGACGAGTCGACCGGCGCCACGACCGGCAAAAATGTCCTCCTCGACGACGTGCTGGAATCGTCGAACCGGCGCTTCGTCCAGGCCAAGGCGGCCGTCGCGAAGTCAACCGCCGCGCAGAAAAAACTGGCCGCCGGCATCAAGATCGCCGAGGGTCGACGCCTCGCGCTGCTGCCCGAGGTCAACGCGATCGCCGCGCAGCAGTACCGCACCGGTCAGCTCAGCACCGTCGGCTTCCTGCTCGGCAGCCAGGGCTCCACCGACTTCCTGGCCAAGGCGGTCTCCCTTGAGGAGCTCAACGCGCTGCAGGACCGCAAGCTCGCCGAGTTGAACAAGGCGATCGACGAGGTCAGCTCCAAGAAGGCCGCGCTCGACGCCGAGGTCCGCAAGCAGCAGAACAGCCTGGTCGCGATGAAGAAGCAGAAGGAGGCCGCGGACAAGGCGCTCGCGCTGGTCGGCGGCCAGAGCCTCACGGCCGGCCTGGTGCTCGCCAAGTCTCCGATCGCCGCACCGGCGCCGCGCAATTCCGACGGCGGTTTCTCGGCCGAGCGCTGCACGGTGGATGATCCGACGACCGGCAGCTGTATCACCGCGCGTACCCTTCATCTTTACCGAGAGACGAAGAAGGCCGGCTTCAACAGATTCGTCGGCTGTTACCGCCCCGGTGGGCCGTTCGAGCACCCCAAGGGCCGGGCCTGCGACTGGTCCCTGCAGAGCAAGGGTTTCTCGGTCGCGCACAACGACGACATGCGCCGTTACGGCAACAATCTGATGGCATTCCTTGTGCGCAATGCCGACCGGCTCGGCATCTATTACGTCATCTGGTTCAAACAGATCTGGTTCCCGGCCAGCGGCTGGAAGAGTTACCACGGACCGAGTGCGCACACCGACCACGTCCACGTGTCGCTACTCTGACCACGCTAGTACGACAAAAGGGGCCCCGGGGAACCCGGAGCCCCTTTTCGTCGGCCTTCGTCAGCTCGTCAGGCGCCGCACCGGGGCGCGACCGGCGGGCTGGGTCGGCGCCGGGCCGACCGGGTGCGCCGGCGGGATCGGCATGACGACCGGCTTGACCTGAGTGACCTCGACCTCCTTGCCGTGGTGCGAGATCACCAGGCGGGCCGAGCCACCGCCGTTGCGCAGCGAGTAAGTGACGTCGTCGGCGGTCACGTTCACTCGCAGCCGCAGCCCTCGCCAGAGCAGTGAGAACTCCAGGGCGTTGATGCGGCTGGGCAGGCGCGGCGCGAACGAGAGCTGCCCGTTGAAGTCCCGCATGCCACCCAGACCGGCGACCAGCGAGATCCAGGTGCCGGCGAGCGACGCTACGTGCACGCCATCGCGGGCGTTCTGGTGCAGGTCGTGCAGGTCCATCAGGGCGGCCTCGCCCAGATAGTCGTGCGCGAGCTCCAGGTGGCCGGTCTCGGCGGCGAGAACCGCCTGGACGCACGCCGACAGCGACGAGTCCCGGACCGTCCGTGCGTCGTAGTAGGCGAAGTTGCGCGCCTTCTCCTCAGGGGTGAACGCGTCCCCGCGGAGGTACATCGCCATGACTAGGTCGGCCTGCTTGACGACCTGCTTGCGGTACAGGTCGAAGTACGGATAATTCAGCAGCAACGGGTACGCCTCGGGCGGAGTGTTCTCGAAGTCCCACTCCTGCAACCGGGTGAAGCCCTCGGACTGCTGGTGCACGCCCAGTTCCTTGTCGAACGGGATGTGCACCGAGGCAGCCGCGTCCCGCCAGCTCGCCGTCTCCTCGTCGTCCACGCCCAGCTTGCGGGCGAGATCGGGGTGACGCTTGGCCGCGTCGGCCGCCGCCAGCAGGTTCTGCTGGGCCATGAGGTTGGTGTAGATGTTGTCGTCGACGACGGCCGTGTACTCGTCGGGGCCGGTCACACCGTCGATGTGGAAGCGCCCGTGCCGGTCGTGGTGGCCCAGCGAACGCCAGAGCCGCGCGGTCTCGACCAGCAGCTCGAGGCCGACCTCCCGTTCGAAGTCGTAGTCGCCGGTGGCCTGCACGTAGCGGCGGACCGCGTCGGCGATGTCGGCGCCGATGTGGAAGCCCGCCGTGCCGGCCGGCCAGTACGCCGAGCACTCCTGCCCACGGATGGTGCGCCACGGGAACGCGGCACCCTGCAGGCCCAGGGTCTGAGCCCGCTCCCGCGCCAGGTCGAGCGTCGAGTGCCGCCAGCGCAGCACGTCGGCCGCCGCGGCCGGCTGGGTGTAGGTCAGGGCGGGCAGCACGAAGGTCTCGGAGTCCCAGAACGTGTGGCCGTCGTAACCGGGGCCGGTCAGGCCCTTGGAACCGATCGGGCGCTGCTCGGCCCGGGCACCGGCCTGGAGCGTGTGGAAGAGACCGAAGCGGACCGCCTGCTGCACCTCGGGGTCGCCGTCGACGCGCACGTCGGAGTGGTCCCAGAAGGCGTCCAGGTAGTCGCGCTGAGCCTCGACCAGGCCCTCCCAGCCGTCCAGGCGGGCACTGGCGAGCGCCGCGCCGACCTGGTCACGCACGGCGGGCAATGAGCGGTGGCTGGACCAGCCGTACGCGGCCAGCTTGACCACGCGCAGCTTCTGTCCCGGCTCGAGCTTGCAGGCCACGGTCGTCCGCAGCCAGTCGGGGTGGCCCTCGGTGGTCACCGCGTGCTTGCCGGACGCCTCGACCAGGTGCTCCATCGCCGCGGCCATCCGCAGGTCACTCGCCTTGGTGCCGTGCACCAGCAGGCCGCCGGTGCGCTGCTCGAGCACCTCCTCGGACTGCAGCGGGTGATCGAGCACCGCGGCGACACGCGGGTCCTTGCTCATCGGCGGGAGTTGCTCGTTGGCGACCAGCTCGGACTGCAGGATCAGCCGGGTAGCGGCGTCGAGCGCCTCGACCTCGTACAGGAACGCGACGACGGCGCGCTGGGTGAACGAGACCAGCCGTACGGTGCGGACCCGGATCGCCTGGCCGGACGGCGAGACCCACTCGACGTTGCGCTCCAGCGTGCCGGCCCGCAGGTCGAGCACGCGCTCGTGGGACCGCAGCTCGCCGTAGCGGACGTCGAAGGGCTCGTCGTCGACCAGCAGCCGCATCAGCTTGGCGTTGGTGACGTTGACCATCGTCTGGCCCGACTCGGGGAAGCCGTAGCCGGCCTCGGCGTACGGCAGCGGGCGGAGCTCGTAGAACGAGTTCAGGTAGGTGCCCGGCAGGCCGTGCGGCTCGCCCTCGTCCAGGTTCCCGCGTATCCCGATGTGACCGTTGGCCAGCGCGAAAACGGACTCGGACTGAGCCAGCAGGTCCAGGTCGAGGCGGGTCTCCCGGATGTGCCAGGGATCGACGGGATATGCCCGTTCACGGATCACGGTGGTGCCTTTCAAATGAGAAAGGAGAAAGTCTTGAAGATATAAACGCTGATACGGGTTCAGCGCGTCAGGAGTTCGGACAGGTCCTCGACGACGATGTCGGCGCCGTTGTCCCGAAGTGCCTGAGCCTGAGCCGGACCGATGCGGTCGACCCCGATCACGATCCCGAACCCGCCCGCGCGGCCGGCTGCGACTCCGGCCTGGGCGTCCTCGTAGACGGCACAGCTCTCCGGCGGTAGACCGAGCTGCTGAGCGGCGTAGAGGAACGTGTCTGGTGCGGGCTTGCCAGGCAAGTTTCGCTCACGGG
>DASRYP010000292.1:0-3421 GCA_035687165.1 Actinoplanes sp.
ACTAGGGGATGATGACCTATGGCGCGCCCATCCGACCATCAAGAAACACTTGCGGCCCTTACTGCGAGGCTCAAGAAACTCGAGGCCCAGAACAAGCTACTGATCGAGTTCGCTCACATGATCAACTATCTCGGATGTGGAACCGTGTCTGGCGTCTGCCCGTCATGCAAGGCTTCGGAGATACTGATGCAGATCTCCTCGGTCACTTAGCGTCACACCCGTGGTCTATCAGTGGGGGATGGCAGACACCCCGCTGACCATCACCCCAACATGCGACCACTGCGAACAGGGACCACACGCGTCGAACGGCGTCATGCTCGAGATGGCGCCCGGTCCGGACGGCATCCCGTGGTACCTGTGCCCGAAGTGCTGGTTCGATGGGCTTCACCCGAACAGCATGCGGACGCTCGGCATAGTCGAGGGCAGCGCCAAGCCCTAACCTGGCGACCTAGTCCGCACAGCCTATGAGCTTGCGGAGCGACCGACATTCTGGGTACCCTACGCCCATGGCGCGACTCCGTCACCGGCGGTACCGAAGGAACCCAAGTAGCGGCGCGCCGAAGCGCAACCCGCCGATGATGACGGACCTGGTGGAGTTCATCGGGCCGGGCTTCGCGAGCTTCGCCGTGACGCGCTTCGCGACGCGGCTCGCCGCCCAGCAGTTGGGAGCGCGCAGGCCGTCCTGGGGCAAGCACGCCGGTGCGCTGGTGTCGGCGGGTGCGTTTCTGAGCGCGTGGTTCCTGGCGCACCGGTGGCGGTGGCTGGAGCGCTGGCACACGCCGATCGTGGTCGGATCCGCGATCGCGGCGATCCAATCGATCGTGCAACTCTACATCCCCCGCATTGGGTGGATGCTCGACGCAGTCCCCGAGGAGATCACGGCGCCGCCGCAGACGGCTGGCGAGCTCGCGGCGACGCAACTCTCGAAACTCGGCCTGCGGGCCGTGGACGAGGATCCCAACGAGTACACGTACAACGACGAGTACGACCCGGGGCTCTACTCGAAGCCTCAGCAGCCTCCGGGCGTACAGGCGGACGTGTCCGATCTCGCAATGGACGACGCGGTCGGCCAGAGCGGCAATCTCGGAGTGTTTCAAAACTAGCCCGGCGGTATGCGAGCCGGGACGATCCGGCGAGCCGGGACCACCGTCCAGAGCCGGGACGAGGAGAATCGGATGTCTTACTTTCGACGACCACAACGAGCGCTCTCCGGCGGTCCGCCGGCTTGGTACCGTGCCATGAGTGGCGTCTCGAGCATGCCGCCGCGGCGCAAGTTGCCGCAGGTCCAGTCGCTCGGATCGCTCGGTGACGCACCGTCGGATCCGACAACGCTCTCCACGCCAACGGTCACCGATCCGACCGCCGCGTGGCAGGCGGAAGTTCTGCTCAACCTGCAGGCTGGCGTGAAGACCCTGCAGATGGCCGAGATGCAGAAGTGGCTCCAGATCGCCGCGACGCTGGCCATCCCGCTGTCGGCGGCGGTGTGGAAGGCGATTTTTCGCCGCGGCGCCGACATCACGTCGTAGTAGCCAGCGGTTTTTCGTCGCTGGACGAACAAGGTGAGGGTATATAGGCGCATGCCGACCTTGAAGCAACTCCAAGCCTCGCATGCCGAATACAGAGCCATGGTCAACTCTGCCCGCCGTGATTATCTGGTGTCGGACGGAAAGGTGATGAGTTTGTGGTTCACCTCCGACGGCATCGGCGACGAAGGTGTTAATGCGCATGTCTTTCTCGATTCCCGGTTCGAAAACACGTCGCCTGCGGACTTCGTGAAGGTGGCGGAGTTGAAGGCGATGATTGACGACTGGATGTCTGGGAAGCTACCGGAACTTCCGCCAAGCACGGCGGTCCTTGATGACAATCACTGGACCGCGCTGTTGCCCAGACAGTAGCCAGCGATTTCCCATCGCTGGACATTGGCATCAACTTGCGCAGTTCCTGCCCGGCGGATGATTGCCGGAGACTCCACGATAGCGTCGTATGGTGCACAGGGCGGTGAATGTGTACGCTCCGTTCCATGCGCTATCCAGACGCGATCGCGAACCTGCACGCTTTCATCAAAACGGTGCGTGAGTGCTCGAGGGAGTGGACGATCACGCGTGACCTCGTGATGAGCGTCGAACTCGACCTGTCAGCGCTTGCGGCGCCGGTGGTCACCGCCCGGCACTCGTCGAGGCAGCGGACGGTGGCCGGGCAGATGCTCGTCGTGACGTTCCACCGGTTCTACGGGACGGGCGTGTACTCGTGGCCGGACGCGCTCGAGTGCACGCGGCTGTCGTCGGCTGAGAAGGAACTTGTGGAGAGTCGACGCAGGGACCTGCACGCGTGGGCGTCGAACGAGATCGACGACCTGCCGCCCAGCACCACGACACGTGTGGCAAATCTGCGTTCCGGCCGCTGCACCGGGTGAGGTATCATCCGCGCCATGCCCAAGCCCAAGCAGCCGCTGGACCAGACCGTTCCGTATCGCGTCCGGGATCGCTTCGTCGAAGGCGAACCCATGAAGGTGTGGGGCGAGGATCTCTCCTACGACGACGCCATCCGGCTCAAAGAGAGGGTGGTTGCGTCCAAGCAGAGCCGCACCGCGCGCCTCGAGCCGATGAGCGTGCCGCGACCGGACACCGGGATCGACACCGCAGCGCTTGCGGATGCGTTCTCCGGCGACCCCGGCGGGTCGGGGGTCAAGACGGTGTTCAGCATCGAGGGCTACGACCCGATCGTGGCGCCAGCGAACGGCGTGGTGGTGAAGGTGCCAATGGGCGGCGAGCTCCTGGTGAATGACCAGGTGGTGGCCGTCCCCGCCTCTGTTCAGGCTGGCGACCGCGTGCAGTGCCGGCCGCTCGACCCAGAACTCGCCGCCGCCCGAGCGCGCGCCCTCGCGGCGGCCCGGCCGGTCGCACAGGCCCGCAATGCCGGGCGCGCGGCCTACAGGGATCGCACGGTCAAGCAGCCAGCGCCGCGCACAGGGCCGGTTCCGCGCGACAAGACGGTCAGCAAGCAGCCGGTGCACGTGCGGCTCGACCAACCGATCGTCGGCGCGGCCAAGCCACTGGCAAGCCCGCTCAAGGTGGCGACGATGCCGATCGGCGAGCAGTTGCCCGATGACGCGCTGTACGACGAGGATCTGAGCGACCTCGTGGCGAACGTCGGCGGGTCAGAGTCCGACGACGACATGGCCCACGCGAAGCGCGTGCGCGACCAGCAAGGGTGACTGTGGGCTAGCCTGTTCTCGCTGGGCCTCTACATCGAGGCTCGCGGAAACCAGTGGACGACGTGGGTCGTCGATGCGTAGAGTGCAGGGATGCAATACCCACACGAGACTCAGTCCGATGCGCCGCGCTTCCAGATGTCGATGTCCGCGTTCGTCGAGGAGCCGGACAAGCCGCAGAAGATCAGCGCGAAGCCCCAGGCGTGCCCG
>DASRYP010000293.1:0-3116 GCA_035687165.1 Actinoplanes sp.
CGTGCCGGCCCAGGGCCGTGTAAGCGGCGCTGACCCAGTACAGCTCCTCTACGCCGCGCGGGTTGAGCGCGAGCGCGGTCCGGGACGCTTCGAGCGCCTCGGCGTGGCCGCCCAGCGCCATCCGGGCCCGGGCGAGCAGGAGCCAGGCCACGGCGTTGCCGGGCTCGGCGTCGACGACGGGCGCCAACAGGGTCGCGGCTTGGCCGGCCTGCCCACTGGCGAGCAGGTCGTCGGCACGGTCAAGAAGGGATTCGGTCTGCACGGTGAGGTGATCGGCGCCGACGAGCGCGGATCCCGGTGCCGGGCGGGTGCGTCTCGGTGGTGGAGAACCTGACGCAGGTCATTCGCCCCGTGCTGGTTCCCGCACTGGCCACGATGTGCGGGGACCGTTTCTGGTGGCCGGGACGCCCGGCCCCGCTCCCCGGCACGCGAACGCCGGAGCCGGCCGCGCGCTGATCAGCTGGACGAGGCCGGCGCGGGAGCCGGGGCGTTGAGCGGCACCCCGGCGAACGGGACCGCCGAGGTCGCCGACACGCCGGCCCCCGAGGGGTGCTGCCACACCCCGCGGCGGGCCAGTTCGGGCAACACACCCTCGCCGAACCAGTACGCCTCCTCGAGGTGCGGATAGCCGGAGAGGATGAACTCGTCGATCCCCAGCGCCGCGTACTCCTGGATCCGGTCGGCCACCTCCTGGTGGCTTCCGACCAGCGCCGTCCCCGCACCGCCGCGCACGAGGCCGACGCCCGCCCACAGGTTCGGCGAGACGACCAGGCCGTCGCGGCTACCGCCGTGCAGGTCGAGCATCCGCCGCTGCCCCTCCGACTCGCTGCGCCGCAGCCCGGCCTGCACAGCCGCGATGTCCGCCTCGCTCACTCCGCGCAGCAAACGTGCAGCCTCGGCCCACGCCTCGTCGGCCGTGTCACGCGCGATGACGTGCAGCCGGAGCCCGAACCGCAGGTCCGGCTTCAGCGACCGGATCCAGTCGAGCTTCCGGGCGACCTGCGCCGGTGGCTCCCCCCAGGTCAGGTAGACGTCGGCGTGGGCCGCGGCCACCGGGCCCGCGGCCTTCGACGAGCCGCCGAAGTAGACCGCCGGCACGGGATCCGGAAGCTTGGCCAAACGCGCGCCTTCGACCTGCACATGTGCACCGTCCAGGGTGACCGTCTCGCCCCGGAACAGCGCCCGCACGACCCCGAGGAATTCGCCCGTCCGCGCGTAGCGGGCGTCCTTGTCGAGGAAGTCACCGTATTGCCGCTGCTCGTGCGACTCCCCGCCGGTGACGACGTTGAGCAGCAGCCGCCCGCCGGAGAGCCGCTGGAACGTCGATGCCATCTGCGCGGCCAGGGTCGGCGAGAGGACACCCGGCCGGAACGCCACCAGGAACTTGAGCCGTTCGGTCACCTCGGTCAGCATCGCCGTGGTGATCCAGGCGTCCTCGCACCAGGCGCCGGTCGGGGTGAGCGCCCCGACGAAGCCGAGCTGTTCGGCGCTGCGGGCGATCTGGCCGAGGTATCCGATGGTCAGGGGGCGCACGCCGCCGGCCGCACCGACCGGCACGCCGTGGCCGCCACCCACGATGTCGCGGCTGTCGCCGTTGGTGGGCAGAAACCAGTGAAAGTCCATGCCCGCAGACTATCTACATCTCCTACCAATTGGGTAGGGTCAGAGACATGGATGAGGTTGCATACGACAAGCGGCGACTGCGCCAGTGGCTGGACGGCCGAGCGGGCGGATTCTCCCGCCGTGACCTGATGAGACTCACCGCGGCCGCCGGAGTGGCGGGCGCTCTGTTGGACGCCACCCCCGCCGCGGCCGACGCGGCCGCCGACGGCCCGATCGTCAAGCCGCTGCCGCCCGAGCTCCTCAAGGTGTTCGGCACCAACGCCGAGACGCGCTGGGCGGCGCTGGCCGACGTCGGCTACCACGTGCCGGTCGACCGCTTCTTCGTGCGCAACCACACCAGCACCCCGATCGTCGACGGCGCCGCCTGGCACCTCGAGGTCTTCGGCGCCGGCCTGCGCGGCGACCCGGCCACGTTCACGTTGCGGCAGCTCAAGAGCCTCCCATCGGTCACCCGCTCGGTCACCGTCGAGTGCGCCGGCAACGGCCGGAGCTACTTCACCTCACAACAGGGCCAAACCGTCTCCGGTACGGCGTGGGGCCTGGGCGCTGTCGGCGTGGCCCGCTGGCGAGGCGTACGCCTGTCGACCGTCCTGCGCCTGGCCGGCCTCTCCTCCCGGGCCGTCGACGTGCAGGCGTCCGGCCTGGACCCCAACTTCGTCACCGGCGGCGTCGACCTCGGTCCCGTCCGGCGGCCCCTGCCCGTCCGCAAGGCCCTGGACGACGTCATCCTCGCGTACGAGATGAACGGCTCCCCGCTGCCGGCAGACCACGGAGCCCCCGTACGGCTGATCGTCCCGTCCTGGATCGGCATCGCCAACATCAAGTGGGTGGGCCGCATCGAGGTCTCCGACGCCCCGCTCTTCTCCCCCTGGAACACCCAGTTCTACCGCTTCTTCGGCCCCGAGTTCCCCACCGACGGCCAGCCGTTCGACCGCCAGTCCGTCAAGAGCGCCTTCGAGCTCGACCCCGGTGCCGTCCTCACCGCCGGCCGGGCGACCCGGCTCACCGGTCGTTCCTGGTCGGCGTCGGGCCGCATCAAGCACGTCGAGGTCAGCACCGACGGCGGGGCGAGGTGGCGCCGCGCCCGCCCGGTCGGCCCGTCGATCGACGACGCCTGGCAGCGCTGGGAACTCGACTGGCGCCCGGCGGCGGGCGAGCACGTGCTGCTGGCCCGCGCCACCGACGTCCACGGCAACACCCAGCCCGACGTGGCCCGCTTCAACACCCTCGGCTACCTCTTCGACGCCGTCGTCAAGGTGCCCGTCAGCGCGGCCTGACCCGTCGACGGAACGGGCAGCCCGGCTGGACGGGCGCAAACTCGGGACAGCCGGCCACAGCACCCCCCATCAATCGATAAAATCGAATATGGTCGCCAGTCATGGGCTTGACACGCAAGCAGATGCTCTCCGTCCTGGGCGCCGCTGCCGCCGCTCCACTGGTCGCCGGCGCCGGCCAACCCCGGGTGATCCGGCGCGATGTGTGCATCGTGGGTG
>DASRYP010000294.1:0-4546 GCA_035687165.1 Actinoplanes sp.
GGTCGCCGAGACTGCCCTGCTGAAAAGCCCGATCGCGGGCCTGAACACGCAGAGCCCCGACGGTCGTCTCGAGATCCGCAACCTCCAGGTCGTCTACGACGACCCCGAGGGCTTCCCGGCGAACGGCAATGCCCAGCTCGAGCTCGCCCTGTTCAACCAGACGACCGCGCCGATCAGCGTCCTGATCAGCAGCAAGCCCCAGCAGACCGAGACCGCCGGCATCGTCTCCGCGCGCCAGATCGGCCTCACCGGCTCGGCCGCCGCCGCGTCGGGCGTGCCCAGCTCCACTCCTTCGGCGCCCGCCTCAGGTGCGCCCGCCTCAGGTGCGCCCGCCTCAAGTGCGCCCGCCTCAAGTGCGCCGTCGACGCCGGCCGAGCCCGCGGCCCCCGCGGTGCAGCCTGCCCGCATCACCATCCCGGCCCTGGGCAGCGCGACCTTCCTCCCCAAGGACCGGCAGAAGGTGCTGGCCGTGGGCCTGAGCGACCGACTCGCCCCGGGCAACTCGCTGAGCCTGGTCTTCGAGGTCAGCGGCGACACTCAGCCGCTTGAGCTGGTGGCGCCGTTCGGCATCCCGCTCTCGCCGGCTTCCCGCGGTCCGGTGGAGTCCGCCGAGGACCACGAGTAATTGTCGTACCGTCCGGCTAGTTTTGCGGGGTGAGCACGTCCCGCACGACCAGCAAGGCCACCCGTCCCGCCTACGTCTGTGACGCCTGCGGCCACCAGCCGCCCAAGTGGCTGGGCCGCTGCCCCGAGTGCGGTGAGTGGGGCTCGGTCATCGAGTCCACGGTCACCACGCCGCTCGGCGCCGGCCGGGTGGTCAGCTCCCGCCTGCCGGCCGAGCCCGCACGCCCGATCGCCACGATCAGCGCCGCCCCCGCCCGAGCCGTGCCCACCAACGTGAGCGAGCTCGACCGGGTGCTCGGCGGCGGGCTGGTTCCCGGCGCGGTGGTGCTGCTGGCCGGCGAGCCGGGTGTGGGCAAATCCACACTGCTGCTCGACGTGGCCCAGCAGTGGGCCGCCGGCGCCGGCACACCCTCCCTCGTGGTCAGTGGCGAAGAGTCGGTGAGCCAGGTGCGGCTGCGTGCCGAGCGGCTCGGCGCGCTCCACGAAAAGCTCTATCTGGCGTCCGAGAGCGACCTCGGCGCCGTGCTCGGCCACCTCGACGCGGTCAAACCCGGCCTGCTCGTGCTCGACTCGGTGCAGACCATCTCGGCCCCCGGCACCGAGGGCGTCCCCGGCGGCGTCACCCAGGTCCGGGCCGTCACCTCCGCCCTGGTCGGCGTGGCCAAGGAACGCGGCATCGCCACGGTGCTGGTCGGCCACGTGACCAAGGACGGTCAGGTCGCCGGTCCCCGCGTGCTGGAGCACCTGGTCGACGTGGTGCTCCACTTCGAGGGCGACAAACACTCCTCGCTGCGGCTGGTCCGCGGCGTCAAGAACCGCTACGGCGCGGCCGACGAGGTGGGCTGCTTCGAGATGAGCGAGAGCGGCATCACCAGCCTGTCCGACCCCTCCGGCCTCTTCCTCACCCGCTATTCCGAGCCCGTCCCCGGCACCTGCGTGACCGTGGCGATGGAAGGCCGGCGCGCGCTCGTCACCGAGGTGCAGGCTCTGATCGGCGCCGAGGTGCAGGGGTCCCCCCGGCGCACGGTCTCCGGCCTCGACAGCGCCCGCCTGGCGATGGTGCTGGCCGTGCTCGAGCGCCGCACCAAACAGCTCAAGCTCTACAACCGTGAGGTCTTCGCGGCCACAGTCGGCGGCATCAAACTGGTCGAGCCCTCGGCCGACCTGGCGATGGCGCTGGCCGTCGCCTCCGGCGGTCTCGACCTGGCGATGGCCCCCCACCTGGTGGCGATCGGCGAGGTCGGCCTGACCGGCGAGATCCGACGGGTCGGCGCCGTCGGCCGGCGGCTGGCCGAGGGGGTCCGGCTCGGCTTCAAGGTGGCGCTCGTTCCGCCCGGCTGCGCCCCCGAGGCGCCCAAGGGCATCGACGTGATCGAGGTGAGCGATCTGCGGTCCGCCCTGCAGTCCGCGGCCCGCGCTTCGGCCGATCATGGTGGTGACCGACGGTGACGTTTCATCACGCTACGGAGCATTCATTGAGCCACGCCGCGTTGCCCTGGATGACAGTCCGTAGAATGTCCAGGTGCCGCTCGACCGCGATGGTTCCAAGCCCGCCGCTCCCAGCCCGACGCCACGACCCGGTGTCAACGGTTCGGGGCATCGTCCGGCCGTCACCGCCGCGGGTCCCGGGCTCACTGGTGGCGGCGTGACCGCCGACCCGCTACGCGCCAATCTGGCCCTGATGGCGCCCGGCACGGCGCTGCGCGACGGCCTCGAGCGCATCCTGCGCGGGCGCACCGGCGCGCTGATCGTCCTCGGCCACGACGCCGTGGTCGAGAGCATCTGCACCGGCGGCTTCTCGCTCGACGTCGAGTTCTCCGCCACCCGCCTGCGTGAGCTGTGCAAGATGGACGGCGCGGTCGTGCTCTCCAGCGACGGCACCCGCATCGTCCGGGCCGCGGTCCACCTGATGCCCGACCCCGGCATCCCCTCCGAGGAGTCCGGCACCCGCCACCGCACGGCCGAGCGGGTCGCCAAACAATCCGGCTACCCGGTCATCTCGGTGAGCCAGTCGATGCACATCATCGGCCTCTACGTGAACGGTCAGCGCCACGTCCTCGACGACTCCGCGGCCATCCTCTCCCGGGCCAACCAGGCACTGGCGACCCTTGAGCGCTACAAGCTGCGGCTCGACGAGGTCTCCGGCACCCTCTCCGCCCTCGAGATCGAAGATCTGGTCACTGTCCGTGATGCGGTCGCGGTCGTCCAGCGCCTCGAGATGGTCCGCCGCATCGCCGATGAGATCTCGGGCTACGTGGTCGAGCTGGGCACCGACGGGCGCCTGCTCGCCCTTCAGCTCGACGAGCTCATGGCCGGCGTCGACGCCGACCGCACCCTCGTCATCCGCGACTACTTGCCGACCGGCCGCAAGTCGCGCACCCTCGACGAGGCCCTGGTCGAGCTCGACCTGCTCACCGCCACCGAGATGATCGACCTGGTCGCCGTGGCGAAGGCGATCGGCTATCCAGGCGCCTCCGACGCGCTCGACGCCGCGGTTTCCCCCCGGGGCTTCCGCCTGCTGGCCAAGGTTCCACGCCTCCCCACCCAGATCGTCGACCGCCTGGTCGACCACTTCGGCAGCCTCCAACGCCTGCTCGGCGCCACAGTCGAAGACCTTCAGGCCGTCGACGGCGTCGGCGACGCCCGCGCCCGCGGCGTACGCGAGGGCTTGTCCCGCCTGGCCGAGGCCTCCATTCTCGAACGCTACGTCTGACGTTCCCGCCACCGTCACTGCCTCACCCCGGCTGACCGCCCCCGAGAACGACCGGCCGCCACACGAGGCGCTCGCGTTCCCGATCGGCGGATCCCGGGAGCTTCTCCGTTCGAGGTCCCGCTGAGCGGGCTGGCCCGGATGGCTACCTGGTGGGATACTCACCCGCCCTGACCGCCGGGCAAACAGGCGGTCAGGGACTCGGCGATGTCGTTGGCGTGGTCGTGGCGGTCACCGAGGCGCCGATGACTGTTGCGTACAGCGACCGCTTAAGACGTGATGGTCAGCTTAAGACGTGATGGTCAGCGTGACCGGGTTGCTGACGAGCGTGCCCAGGCGGGCGCGCAGCTCGAACTGACCGGGCGGCGGGTTCGGGCCCGCAGCCACGCCGCTGGTGCAGTTGCTCGACTGGCGGCCGTTCCAGGTGACCTTGTACGTGAGTTCCTGGCCGGCCGCGAGCTGGCGCACGTCGCCGCCCTTGGCGGTGCTGCACGTGTCGGAGGACCAGTATTTGCGGCCACCCTGGTCGATGTAAAGCTCCTGCGGGTCGGCGCCGACATCGCGAGAACACGTACGGCCGCTGACGTTCTTGATTTTGAGCTCTATCTGGACCGACGCGCCGCGCTTGAGGTTCGTGCCGGCCGGGATCGGGGTCACGCTCAGCTCGTTGTCGGCGCAGGAACCGTCGGTGGGGGCGGTGACGTTGTTGTTCTGGCCTGTCCCGGTCCCGCCGGTGGGGGGCAGCGTCTGCGCCGGCGGGGTGTCGTCGCCGGGCGTCTGGCCCTCGAGGTCGTCGGGCGCAGGCAGCGACGGACCGTTGCCGGGCACGGCGTCGACGAACGACGGGTCGGGCGAGGCCTTGGTCGGCGCAGTTGTCGGCTCCTGCGACGAGGGTGTGGACGTCGTCTGACCCTGGCCCTGCTTCGAGTCTTTCTTGTCGTCACCGGTGCAGGAAACGAACAGGACGATGATGCCGAGCAGCACCGCTCCCAGCACGACCGCACGACGCCGCCAGTAGACGGCGGATGGAAGGGGACCAACCGTCGCTTTCATGATGGGGCCCACCGTAAACCCGCGCGCCCGCGAGACACGCGGCGACGCGCCGAGGTTATGCGACTCCGACTCGCGAATACCGATCAGAGATAGACTTTGCGCTGGTAGATCGCGTGCGCCCCGGCAACACGATCAAGGAACAACTTTCCGGCGCAGTGA
>DASRYP010000295.1:0-3507 GCA_035687165.1 Actinoplanes sp.
CGGTACACGCTCTTGGCGGCCTCGTCCGCGCTCGAGACCAGGGTGACGCCCTCGCCCATGACGAGACTGAGCAAGCCGGTCAGCAGCGGGTAGTGGGTGCAGCCCAGGACCAGCGTGTCGACGCCGGCCGCCCGCAGCGGCGCCAGGTACGACTGCGCGACGCTGTTCAGCGCCGGGCCCGACGTGATGCCCCGCTCGACGAACTCGACGAACTGCGGACAGGCCACACTACTGATGGTCAGGTCCGGCGCCGCAGCGAACGCGTCCTCGTACGCCCCGCTGGTGATGGTCGCCCGGGTGCCGATGACGCCGATCCGCCCGTTGCGGGTGGCTGCCACGGCCCGGCGTACCGCCGGCCGGATCACCTCGACCACCGGCACCGGATACCGTTCGCGGGCGTCGTGCAGGCAGGCCGCGGCGGCGCTGTTGCACGCGATCACGAGGAGCTTCACGCCGTCGTCCATGAGCCGGTCCAGGCAGGCGAGCGACTGCCGCCGTACCTCGGCCATGTTTTTGGGTCCATAAGGGACGTTCGCCGTGTCACCCACGTAGAGCAGGCGCTCGTGCGGAAGCTGATCGGCCAGGGCGCGGGCGACGGTGAGACCGCCGACGCCCGAGTCGAAGAGCCCAATCGGCGCGTCGGTCACACCAGTCCTCCCATGCGCGGGTCACCGGTCGTCGGACGGGATCAGAAGTGGTCCAGCAACTCGGTGAAGGTCTTCAGGACGAGCACCGACTCGTCGGCCGGGTCCAGCACGTCGTGCTCCAGCACCCAGGTGTTGTCGTTGGGGATGAACACGGCGTTCATCCCGGTCTGCCGGGCGGGGAGGATGTCGGACTTCGGGGAGTTGCCGATCATCCACGAGGCCGCCGGGTCGAGGGCGTTGTCGGCGATCAGACGCTCATAGTCACCGGTCCGCTTCTCCGCCACGATGTGCACCCCGGTGAAGAACCGCTCGAGGCTCGAGGCCGCGAACTTCCGCTGCTGCTCCTCGTGGTGTCCCTTGGTGAACAGCAGCAAGCGGTGCCGGTCGGCGAGCTGAGCCAGCGTCTCGGTGACGCCGGGGATCAGGTCGACCCGGCGTTCGATCAGCGCCCGGGCCAGGTCGTCGATCTCCCACTGCTCGGCCGGGCTGCTGGGCCGCTCGCGCAGCCGCTCGAAGCAGTCTCGCAGGCTGCGCAGGAACATCGCGCTGCCGTACCCGTGCGCGACCGCGTTGGCGGCCTCCACCTCGTCGAGGACCGCCCGTACCTGGGTCCGGTCGAGACTCGGGTGGGCGAGCCAGTCGATGAACGCCTCGATGACGTTCTCGAACAGGACGTTGTTCTCCCACAGGGTGTCGTCGGCGTCGAAGACCAACGTCTGATTCACGTACTTCGCCACGGATTCTCCGTTCTCTGCCGTACGGGGCGCCGGGGGCCTATATATCATCCGGTGACTCCGGCCAGATCCCATGGCGGAAGGGACTCGGCGAGCCGGCCCGCCAGCTCTGCGAGCAACCGGGAACCCGCCGCCACCGGGGACGCGACCAGCACCGACTCGGACACGCTCCCTCGTCGTGCGGCCCGGCGGGCCGCTCCCAGCATGGTCGATCCGCGCCCCGCGGTGCCCGGGTGAGCTCACGGCAGCGCGCCGGCCGGCAGCGAGAAACCGAAGGCCTGCGCGTACAGCGCCAATTCCGCGCTCAGGCAGTTGGCCAGCGTCTCGGCGTGCCGGAAGCCGTGTCCTTCCTCGGCGAAGCGCAGGTAGCGAACCGGCACGGACGCGCCGGCGAGCTGCTCGGCGAACGCGTCGGCTTGCTCGGGCACGCAGATGGCGTCCCGGGCACCCTGCAGCAGCAACAACGGCGTACGGATCCGGCTCGCCGCGCCGGCCGGCGACCGGGCGGTGTAACGAGCCTGCTCCTGCGGCCACGGCCCGATCAGCCAGTCCGCGTACCGCGACTCGAAGTCGTGCGTCGAGGTGGCCCACGAGCGCGCATCGAGGACCGGGAAGTAGGCGACGGCCGCGCGGTACAGATCCGGCTCGTCGATCAGGGAGCGCAGCACGCTCCACCCGCCGGCGCTGGCCCCGCGGCACGGGATGCGGTCCGGGTCGGCCCGGCCCTCGGCTATCAACCCGCGCGCGACGGTGGCGCAGTCCGCCGCGTCGGCCCGGCCCCACCGGCCACGCAACCGGTCCCGGTAGGCACGCCCGTACCCGGTCGAGCCCGTGTACTGCACGTCGACCACGCCGATCCCCCGGCTGGTGAAGAACGCCGTGGTCGCGTCGGTCACCGGCACGCCCCGGCTGGTCGGACCGCCGTGCGCCTGCACGATGTACGGGGGCCGCTCGCCCGGCAAGCACGTGTAGCCGGGGTGGTACGGCTCGTAGACGTGGGCGGGGACACCACCGTAGGTGCGCAGCAGCGGCACCGAGGCGACCGTCGCGATGTCGCCGGGGGCGGACCAGAGCACCCGGGTGCGATGGTCCTCGACCAGCACGACCGAGCGGGGCAGTCGCGGTCCGGCGGCCACGGCTGCCACCCGACGCCCGTCGCTGACCACCGAGCGCCAGTCGGTGAAGCCGGCCCCGACGTCAGCGAGGTCGCCGCCGGGGCCGAGGATCCCGAGCCGCCGGGTGCCGGCGCCGTGCGCCGCAGCGACGGATCCCGCGGCCATCGCGGCGATCGTGCCGGCTCCGGTACGCCACGGCGCCTCACCGAACTCCTCGTCCCGCGGGCACCTCGGCGTCCAGCGTCCGTGCCGGTCGACCTCGTGGATGTTCCACCAACCACTGCGGTCGCTGACCACCAGCAACGCCGATCCGTCGTCGGTCCATTCCACCTGCACCACGGACTCGTCGGCGCCGGTCGCCAGCCGGCGGAGGCCGGTCAGCGAGCCGTCCGCGGCGATGCCGGCCGTCATGACGTGTGTCCGCGTCCACGGCAGATCGGGGTGGTCCCAGCCCACCCACGCCACCCGGCCGGCATCCGGCGAGATCCGCGGACCGCACAGGAAGTCCGAGGTGGCGGCCAGCTCGCGGACCGCCCCGGAGCCGTCCAGCCCCAGGGCCACGAGGGCGCGGTGGACGCCGTCGCCGATCGTCTCGCGCACGCACCAGACCTCGTCGCCCCGGACCGCGAAGTCGCAGTACCGGTGCCGGTCCGACGGCGGGCTCAGCGCGACCACGGCACCGTCCGGCCGGGCGTGATAGACCCGCTGGTCCGGCCGGTGGACGAACACCACACCGCCGGTGCCGACGGCGGTCCAGGGACGGCCGCCGTACTCCATGAACGCGCTGCGCACGTCCCAGCCCCCGCGGATCACCTCCTCGACGTCGCCGCCTGGGCCGGGACGGACGAGACAGCCCCGGCCGGTGGCGTCCGCGGCGACCCACCACACCTCGTCGCCGGCGAAGCCGACCCAGTCCACCGCGGCCTGGCTCGTCGCCGCGTCGGCTGCCTGCCAGCCGGACGGCCAGCTGCCGGCGGGCGCGGGGATCGGCATGTCCTCGCCTCCTAGTCG
>DASRYP010000296.1:0-7820 GCA_035687165.1 Actinoplanes sp.
CCGGACCGTCTGCACCGTGTGGGTGGTCCGGTCGGGCGGGCCGGGGAGCAGGTCGGCGATGGCGGTGCGGATGGCGCCGCGGCTGACCCGGTGTTCGCGGTGGTACCGGTCGTAGGGCTACCCGTAGTTTTCAAACCAAAAACATCGCTCAGGGCTTGCGGACTTGTCTTTCGGGAAAGTCGCGCTCAATGCACGGGCGTCACCGCGTCCGGCAGGTGGTCACGGCGCGGTGACGGGCTGGCGTTCGCTGCCGGACACGGTGTACATGCGTGCCTCGGCGAGATCGAAATACAGACCGGTGAGCGTGAGCCGGCCCTCGCCGACTGCCCGCCGTACGCTCGGATAGCTGCTCAGGTTGCGCAGTTGCTGGGCCACGTTGGCGGTGATGCAGTCCTCCTCGGACGCGTCCATCACCGTCAGGTCCGCGGCGGCGAGCCACGAGCCGAGGGCCGACGGTTCGCCCGCGGCGCCGCCCATCATCGCCCGCACGGCGCCGCAGCCGGAGTGGCCGCACACGGTGATCGTGGAGACGCCCAGGACGTCGACGGCGTACTCGATGCCCGCGCCGACCGATGAGTCGCCGGATCCGTACGCGGGGACGATGTTGCCGACGTTGCGGATCGTGAACAGGTCGCCCGGACCGCTCGCGGTGATCAGGTTGGGCACCAGCCGCGAGTCGGCGCAGGTGATGAAGAGTTGCTCGGGCCTTTGCCCGTCGCGGGCGAGGTCGGCGAGGTGGGGCCGGACGAGCGGCGCCACGCTGCGCTCGAACTCGTCGATACCGGCCCGCATCGCGTCCTGGCGCTGCTGGTCGATCGAGGCCCACTGCGACCACGACCCGAGCAAGCGGGGTACGCGGCTCTGCGACCGAGCGCCGCCGAGCCGGCCGGACATAGCGCGGTGGAACCAGCTGTCGTGGATCTCGCGGACGGTGACGTGGCCGCCGCTGCGCTCGTACGCCTCCCGCCAGTCCTGCACGGTCTCGAAGGCACCGTGGTCGAGATAGTCGAGGTGCAGCTCGAGCTCGACCCGGTGGCCCTCAGGGATCGCGGACAGCTCCCGGGCCAGGCGGCCCGAGCCGATGAAGGCCAGCGTCCCGGTGATCACCACGGTCCAGCGTCCCTCGGCCGGCGACATACGCGTGATCTCGCACCGGGCGAGCCGCGCGAGCATGAACAGCACCGCCGCGGCCATGCCCAGCGCCACACCCGTCAGCAGGTCGGTGAAGATGACGCCCAGCGCGGTCACCAGGTAGGTGGGCAGCTCGCGGTGCCGCGTGTACGCCTTGATCTGCGCGAGGCTCACCAGCCGGAGCCCCACCACGACCAGCACGGCGGCCAGCGCGGCCAGCGGGACCTGCTCCAGCAGCGCGGCGAACAGCAGGACGAACACGCCGACCCAGACACCGTGAAGGATCGCCGACATCCGGGTACGCGCCCCCGCCGCCACGTTCGTGGAACTGCGCACGATGACGCCCGTGACGGGCAGGCCGCCGAGCGCGCCGGACACCGTGTTCGCGGCGCCCTGGGCGAGCAGTTCCTTGTTCAGGTTGGCGCGCTTGCCGTCATGCATCCGGTCGACGGCCACCGCGGACAGCAGCGACTCGACGCTGGCGACCAGTGCGATCGTGAGCACGGCAACGGCGATCTGCCACACGCTGCCGTCCGGCCACCGCGGGAAAGCGATCTCCGCCAGCGGGTTCGGCGGCAGGTCGACCCGGGCGACGTCGAAGCCGCCCACACTCGCGGTGACGGTGGCGACGACGACAGCGACCAGTGCCGCCGGTAAGAGGGAGATCTTCACGAAACGTGGCCAGATCAGCAGGATCGCGATAGTGAGCAGGCCGATGAAGACGGCAGCCGTGTGATTGTCCATGATTTGCCTCGGCAAGTCCCGCACGTTGGCCCAAGCCGAGCTCTGCGGAGTGCCGCCGAGCAGCACATGCACCTGGCTGAGCGCGATGACGATGCCAATGCCGGCGAGCATGCCGTGCACGACGGCCGGCGACAGGGCGAGCGCGGCCCGCCCGAGTCGGGAGACGCCGAGCGCGAGCTGCACCAGTCCGGCCATCGCGACGATGGCGGTCGTGGCGGCCCAGCCGAAATCGGCGATGGTCCCGGCGACAATCACGGTGAGGCCGGCGGCGGGCCCGCTGACCTGGAGCGGGGCGCCGCTGAGGGCACCCGCGACGACGCCGCCGACCACGGCGGCGATGAGCCCCGCCATGAGCGGGGCACCCGAGGCCGCAGCGATGCCGAGCGACAGCGGGATGGCGATCAAGAAGACGACGATCGATGCGGGCAGGTCGTGCCGGAACAGCGTCTGCCAGCGGTGAAACACATCTACGTCGGTCTTGTCCGGCGTAGGCATCTGGGTCCCTTCCGAGCTGTTGCTGGGTGGAAAGCAGAATCCCGCAGGAGTGGGATAATTCGGTCACCCTAATCAGACTCGATGAACGGACTGTTACATACCGTGCTACCGGCGGGTACTCTCAGCACCTTCGCAGTTACCGTGGTCAGCACCCCCACCCCACCGACCGAGTGAGAAGACAAGTCTCCGGGCGGGGCGCCGCAATCAGCACCCCGCCCGCTTCATTCCAAGCCGTATCGTCGTAGAACCGGAGGCATCCCACATGCCGGAACCACGGGAAACGGCGGAGCAGCTCTCCGGCGAGCCGACATCCTGATGCGATCTCCCAGGTACGCCCCTAGATCACAGGCCCGCACATCGGGATGCCGTACGGGACCGGCTCCAGGACGACCTCGCCGAGCGCTTTGCCGAGCTGATGCAGGTGGTGCGAGGCACGGAACAGGGTCGCGGCGGTGTGCTCGCGCGGTTGCGGGGCAGCACCACGGTCGGCGGTGACCAGCACGCTGCGGTGCAGGTCGGCCTTGATGGTCACGGTCAGGGGGTCCGCTCGGTCTCCATGAAGTCGGGCGGGGTGAGATCCACCGTGCCGGCATACGCACGGGCGCAGTCCGCCACGTCCTGCTCGACCGAGTCCTGGTTCAGCAGCCGTTCGCTGGCCTGCTGCAGGCTCAGCCCGTCGGCGGCCGCGGTGAGCGCCTTGTTGGCGACGATCGCGGCGTCGGCAGCGACCTCTTCCCACCGTTCGCGGTGCTGCTCGGCGGCGGGCTTGTCCCGGGAGTCGAGGTCTCCGGCGGCCGCGGCCAGGAGCTTGGCGGCGAACCACAGGGCATCGATCGCGCTGCTCGCCCAGGTGCTCAACCATGAGGATCCGAACATCATTCTGCCGCGCGTCAAGCAGGCGATGGTCACGGAGCCCGCAGACTCGCGCGAACGCCCTGCAGTCGTTGGGCCACCACGCCCACTTGCACAGGTTTGTCGATGCCGAGGCGATCGGTCACTTGCGGACGGCCACGGGGGCTCAGTGAAGATGTCCCCGGTTCCGTTGTGCCACCACTCTTGTGAGACGATCCGGCCGTGGGCTTTCTGACCGCGGTTGGCCTGGGGTTGGACTACAGCGATCTCCGATTCGGTAGAACGACCCAAGCGTGGCTGGATGCCGGCGACAAGCTGAGGACGCAAGTGGCGGAAGCCCTCGACGGTCTCGCAGCGCAGGTGGAACCTGTCGGCTCGTCGTCGGTTCTCGGTCTCCTCGCCAAGCCGATCATTGACCTGGCTGTCGGCCTCACCAGCGAGCAGCCACTGTCGTCGGTGACGGCAAAGCTGCAGGCCGCGGGGTGGATCTATCGAGGCGACGCAGGCGATCAAGGAGGCCACGTCTTCGTTCTTGAGTGCCGACCATGGCATCGAGTCGCCCATCTGCACGTGGTTGACCACGACGGTGACCAATGGCGAGCGTACCTGCACTTTCGTGAGGTCCTTCGCCGCAGTTCGCAGGCGCGGGAACGTTATGAAGCGGTCAAGCTGAGACTGGCTGAGCAGAGACCCGTCGACCGGAGGGCATATACCGACGGCAAGACTGCGGTCGTGACGCCGATCATCGATGAAGTGTTGTGATTCGGTCCGCGGTCCATGGAGTCAGCAGAATCCGCTTGCGGAGAAGGCGGTGATGTCGCGTTCGCCGCCAATGTATAACTCGTCCTCCGAGCCTTTAGAGCGAACGACCGAGATGTCGACGTAGGGACCGTAGAAGAGGACCACCTCGGCTTCGACCAGGTGTCCCGCGAGATGGAGCAGCCAGGTCCACGAACCCGGTGCAGTCGATGTCACACCATCGCGAGGCGTGATCAAGAGTTCAGAACGCCGCGTAGCCATCTTCGAGATAGGCGGTCTGTCCCTCGGCTCACGCCCGGCGACTGGCGGCGGCTCGCCGCGCGAGCAGTGGTGAGAGTCGTTGTTCCTGCTCGTGTGGCGTCGACCACGCCCAACTGCGCAGTTCATCGGGCGGCAGGCGGATGGCCGTGACCTGCTCGGGTGACAGCCGGCCACCGTCGAACACGATCATGAGGCCCAAATATGTGCCGCGAGTACACGACACCATGCTCCGCGACGCCGCTGACCGACTGCTCGACGGCGGGTCCTCGCGGTTGGTGACGCTGGTGGGCAGGTCATCAACCGGCAAGACCCGGGCTTGCTGGGAACTGGCCCGCTACCTTGATCAGCGGCAGCCGGGACGCTGGCGGGTGTGGCACCCGTACGACCCGACCCGGCCGCAGTCCGTCGTGGCCGACCTGGAACGGGTCGGCGCACGCACGGTGGTGTGGTTGAACGAGGCCCAGAACTACCTGATGCCGCCTGACGCCAGCCTGGGCGAACGGCTCGCGGCCGGGCTGCGGACACTGCTGCACGATGCCGGCCGGACGCCGGTGCTCGTGCTGGCCACCCTGTGGCCGGAGTACTGGGGCCTGCTCACCGTCCGGCCGGACGCTGGCCACCAGGACCCGTACGCCCAGGCCCGCGAGCTGCTGGCCGGCACGGCGGTGACGGTTGCCGACACGTTCACCCCCGCCCAGGTCACCGGATCGCTCGCCGCAGGAGCCGACGCGAGGCTGCGGTACGCCGCCGAGCCGAGGTGATCCTGCCAGCCGAGTCGGAGCGCGCGCTCGTTGTTGCGGGCGATCGTCTCGCCATCTCGATCGACCCCGACAATGGTGCCGGCGATGCCGCTTTCGCGCAGGTGGTGCGCGGTGGCGAACGTCAGGTAGGCGTTGCCGCAGCCGAGGTCCAGTACCCGCAGCGGTCCGGCCAGTGCAGGACCGGTGTTCAGAGTGGCGCTCAGGATCCGGATGAACTCGTTGATCTGCCGGTACTTGCGCTGCCCGGTCGGCTTGACCACGCCGTCGCGGCTGACGCCGAGGACCTCCAGGAAGGCCGCGTCTTCAGGAATGGGACGATCTCGTTGACGGTCGTGTGCCAACGCGGCGACATTGGCGTCCGCGCGCCGGGAGATCAGCAGCTTGCCCCGTTTGGCGACGCGCGCCTCGATGGTGGCCGATCGCAATTCAATGTGGGCGTTGCGGAACGGGACCTCGCGCAACTCGTCAACGAGCGCTTCCGGACCGTGGTAGTTGCGCGTCGTCGCCGCCTTGTCGCTGTGCCAGGTGACCTGGGTCTGCACCGCCTCTCGGAGCATCACCTTGCGGATGACGACGCGGCGCCACGGGCTTTCCGCGCCGTGAGCGGTTCCGCTGAGGACGGCGCGTTGGAACTCCTGATGATGCACGCAGTCGCGGATGAGGTCGGCCATGGTCGTGAAATCTGACATCTGTCGAGCCCGTCCTTGTTGTGCCGCAGCAACACCTGGTGGTGACGGTATCGCGCGGGCGGGCATGGACGGCGAGCACCGCGAGCCGGCGCGTCCGAGCTCGACGGCGGAGTGTGGAATCATGCCCGGATGGCGGACTACTTCGTCTTGATCAACGGCCTGCCCGGGTCGGGCAAGACCACGCTGGCCAACCAGCTTGCCCCCGCCCTCGACGTCCCGGTGATCTGCAAAGACGTCCTCAAGGAGGCGATGGCCGCCGCGTTGCCGGGCATCCCCACGACGGCCTTCGGCGCCGTGGCCGGCGAAGCCCTGTGGGATCTGGCCGCGGCCACACCGGGCCTCGTGATCCTCGAATCCTGGTGGTTCAAACCGCGCGACCTCGGCTACGTGCAGGACGGTCTTCGCCGGTGCGCGAGCCCGGCCGTCGAGATCTGGTGCGACGTCCCCGCCGCGCTGGCGCGGGAACGCTTCCGGACCCGCCGCCGGGCCGCCCTTCATGACGACGAACGCCACCTCGTGGCGTCCTGGCCCCGATGGGAGGTGGAAGCCGAGCCGCTCGGTGTCGCGGCCAAGATCATGGTCAAGACGGACCGGCAAACAGACGTCGCGGCCCTGGTTGGCGAGATCAGTACCGTGCTCGACCTGCCGAGGGCCGACGCTCTCCGCTGATTCGACGCACCGCGAGGCTGCTTGGTGACCGACGCCGCTCCCGCCGACGACCTGGATTCCCTACCGGCAGCACGTCCCAAGCCGTCACACCGCGGTCGCGGCCGGGTCGCGCCGCAACTCGTGACAGAAGCCGCCGAGCTGGCGCGACTTCTCGCTGAAGGCGTCGTCATCGGCGAAGGTCTGCCAGAGGTCCGCGTACCGTGCGACCAGCCGCAGCGCTTTCCGCCCGTCCGCGGCCATGAGGATGGGCACCTTGCGCGCGGGGACCGGGTTCAGGCGCGCGAATCTGCGCTCGACGCGCAGCGTCTCCTGATAGCGGTCGGCCGGAACCAGGAAACGGCGATTGCCGGCGACGAGATAGGTGCGGTCGGCTGCAACGACGCTGAGCTTCCGGCATGCCGGCTCGACTACTGGCGCCGGCTGCCGCGACGCTCGCGGTCGGCACTACGGGTCTGAGCTCGTGTCAGCAGCCGTTCTACCTCGTCCGCGGTGGCTGAGCCCGGGTTGACCACGCTGGCCCAGCCCTGCACGGCGTAGGCAGGATGGGGCATCAGCCGGTCGGCCTGTGCGAAGTCGAGTTTGTCGCTGTGCGCGGCGAACTCCTCCGGTCCGTAGCCGAACAGGTCGCGGAACTCGGCGCGCCCCACCTCGATGTTGAGCCGGTATCGTCCGGGCTCGGACAACCGGGATCGTTCGTCGAAACCGGGCACGTCGTTCCCGACGATCGTGGCGAACGGTCGCATCCGGTCCTCGCCGGCGAAGAAGAACCGGTCGCCCCAGGTGTAGGACGGCATCTCGGAGCCCGGTTCGATCCGGGTCTCGGTCACTGCGGGACGGCCAGCGATCCGGGCTGCGTCAGCCGCGCCCGGCTCGGAGCCGATGTGCAGGATCGCGTCGCAGGTCTCGATCGTGGCCGTGTCCAGCGGGAAGTACCCGAGCAGGTCCGTCACGCGTGGGCGCAGGTCGCTGCCGACGGGCGGCGCGAAGATGCCGGTCGACGGGCCGAGGCGTTCCTCGTAGGTGCCGGCTTCGGGCTGGCCGAGGCCGACCGGGCCGCTCGCCCCGAGGCTTCCGGCGACGTACAGATATTTGTCGCCGAGCAGTGGCGACACGATGGAGCCGGCGCCGTTCCACTGTGCCGCGAGGTCCTGACCTTGCCAATGGGTGTCCCACCGGCTCGGGTGCCGCTGCAGGTGGGCGTTGTTGGCGGAGACCAGGACCGGTCCGCGGTCGCGTTCCAGGGCGAGGATGTCGAGCAGATTCTGCGCCATCAGCGCGTCTCGCGCCGCGAGCAAGCGGCCGATCCGTTGGGACTGGGTGCCCGGCTCGGCCATCACGGCGTGGTAGGTGAGCAGGCCGATCGCCGTGGTGGCGAGCACTCTGGCTCGGTTCCAAGCCTCGGTGGAATTGTCGCCGATGAGGCGGGGCGCGTCGGCGTAAAGCTGGGATCGCAGGTCCT
>DASRYP010000297.1:0-13366 GCA_035687165.1 Actinoplanes sp.
GACTCGCACCTGGTTGAGCAGCCGGTCGACGGAGGTCACGAGGTCGGTCACAGAGCCCAGCGTAAAGAACGGCGTCCGGCCCGTCGCCGGACGGGCCGGACGCCGGCTTCGATGAACCCGAGGTCAGTCGTCGCCCTGCAAGAAACTCAGCAGGCGAAGGATCTCGAGGTAGAGCCAGACCAGGCTGACCAGGATGCCGAACGCGGCCACCCAGGAGTAGCGCTGCGGCAGGCCCATGCGGACGCCCTCTTCGACCTCGTTGAAGCTGAGGATGAAGCTGAGCGCGGCGACCACGATGCAGACGATGCTGAAGATGTAGCCGAGCGGGCCGTTGTCACGCAGGCCGGTGCTGAAGCCGAACAGGGAGAGCACCAAGTTGATCAGCATGAGCGCGACAACGCCGCCGATCACCGCGTACATCCCACGCTGGAACTTCGGCGTCGCCCTGATGACGCGGGCCTTGTAGAGGATCGCCATCAGGAAGAAGACCCCGAAAGTCGCGGTCACCGCCTGGAGGATGATGCCGTCGTAGCCGAGGGTCTCCTGGAAGAACTTGCTCACCATGCCGACGAAGACGCCCTCGACGACCGCGTAGGTCACGATGAGCGCCGGGTTGGCCATGCGCATGAACGAGATGACCAGGCCGAGGACCAGACCGATCACAGCGGCACCGATCCACGCCGCGCCGGTGGCCGAGTCGGGAACCACGTTCCACGCGACGATCGCGGAGATGCCAGTGATGCCGAGCAGCGTGACGGTCTTGACGACGACGTCGTCGATCGTCATGGGCTGCACGGCGGGCGGAGCGGCGGGGTAATCCGACGAACCGGGATACGGCTGACCGTAACCCGGGGCGCCGGCGGGGCCAGCTGGCCCGTACCCGGCAGTACGCTCCCGCTCGGCCGCCTGGCCGAGGCGCGAGAGCACCGGGTTGGAAGTCTTCACTGTGTCCAGCCTCCCTTTGAGGTTGAGGCACGTTGGCGTGCCCCACCAGGGTAAAGGTTGAACACCTTCTAAGTAGCCCAAGAAAGCTGTGAACAGCCTGAACATGAGCGGTTTGACCTGCTCAAAAGCTCATTCTGAACCAGTTCCGGCCCACTGCGGCCGAATCGGGGTGCCCGGGGCGGGTCTCGAACCCGCACGCCTTTGTGAGGCAGCCGCTTTTAAGGCGGCCGTGTCTGCCGTTCCACCACCCGGGCAAGCTTGGGCGTTCCCGCGCACGGGAACGCCCAAGCACACCGTATACGTCACGACGGCCGGAAAGGAGACCGCCTCAGCCGGAAGGCAGACCGACTCAGCGGGCTCCGGCGCCGGCCTTCGGCCGTTCGCCGGAGCCCTGCACCGGCGGGGTCACCTCGGTGAACTCCTCGCGCGGCGAGTGCAGCTGGCCGAGGGCGACCGTCTCGCGCTTGAACAGGAACGCGAGGGTCCAGTCGGCCACCACGCGGACCTTGCGGTTGAAGGACGGGATGCGGCTCACGTGGTAGCTGCGGTGCATGAACCAGGCGGGCAGGCCCTTGACCTTGATGCCGTAGACGTGCGCCACGCCCTTGTAAAGGCCCAGGCCCGCCACGCTGCCCACGTACTTGTGCTTGTACTCCTTGGGTTCGCCACCGAGGACGACCTGCCGGATGTTGTCGGCCAGCACCCGTGCCTGCCGGACCGCGTGCTGAGCGCTCGGCGAGCACCAGCCACCCGGGTTGGTCAGGTCGGGCACCTGGGCGCAGTCGCCGGCACTCCACGCGCCGTCGAGCACCTTGCCGTCGCTGTCGGCCACCTGCAGGGTGGGCAGGCAGTTGATGTGGCCGCGGGGGCCGCGGGGCAGGTCGGTGTGGTCAAGCATCGGCGACGGCTTCACGCCCGCCGTCCACACCAGGGTCTCGGCGCGGAACTTGTCGCCGTCGGAGAGCACGATCTCGCCGTCGACGCAGGACTCGAGCCGGGTGTCCAGGCGCAGCGAGATGCCACGCTTGTCGAGCTGACGGGCCGCGTACGCCCCCATCTTGGCGCCGACCTCGGGAAGGATCCGGTTGGTCGCCTCGACCAGGACGAACTTGAGCTCGTCGGAGTCGAGCTCCGGGTAGTACTTCATCGCGTCCCGGACCACGTCCTCCATCTCGGCGAGCGCCTCGATGCCGGCGAAGCCACCGCCGACGAAGACGAAGCTGAGCGCCGCCGCCCGAACCTCGGGGTCCGGCGTCACGGCGGCGACGTCGAGCTGGTCGAGAATGTGGTTACGCAGGTAGATGGCCTCACCGATGGTCTTGAGGCCGATGCCGCGCTCGCTCAGGCCGGGGATCGGCAGCGTGCGCGAGACCGAGCCCGGGGCCACGATGATGTGGTCGTAGCTCAGTTCGGTGGCCGGGCCCTCGATGGGCTGGATGGTCACCGTCTTGCGCGCGTGCTCCACCTTGGTGACCTCACCGGCCACCACGCGACACTTCTTGAGCTCGCGGCGGAGCGGCACGACGCTGTGCCGCGGGGAGATGTTGCCGGCCGCCGCCTCGGGAAGGAACGGCTGGTACGTCATGTGCGGCTGCGGGTCGATGACAACGATCTCGGCCCGGCGCCGGTTGAGCTTCTTCGACAGACGCAGGGCGGCGTAAAGCCCGACGTGCCCTGCCCCGACGACGACGATGCGCTGCGGATTCACCCTCGCATTGTCGCGCGCCGAGGGGCCTCCGCGCCTCCTGGTGTGATCTATGACAACGCGATTTGTCAAGTGCCATGACACACAAATTACCGGGATATTTCACGGCCTACGAATCAGGCGTGCTATGAGCAGCGTGGCAGCGGCGGCTCCGGCCAGACCGACCACAGTGGCCACCAGGAACGGACCCCCGGCAAGTTCAGCGGAAAGTCCTAGCGCGAACACGGTGAGTACCGCGGAGACAAGGATCACGGCGAGCGCGCGGGCCACCCACAGACCGACGACGTCGATGTTGACGATCGAGTCGTACGGGAGCATCGCGGCCAGCGCGGTGAGCGAGTGTCCGAGATAGAGGGCCGTGGCGATGACCAGGACCCGCCACAGCGTGACCCGCGTGTCCTGGAACGCCGTGTCCACCAACCAGCCGGCGATCACGGTCAGCGCGGCGAAGGTGGCGGCCCGACCGCGCGGGGCGAACGCCGGATAAAGGGCGACCGCCGCGAGGGGGACGAAGTATTGCGTGCCGAACAGCGCGAACGGCCAGGCCACCGCCATCGCGACCAGCCCGGAGACGGCGATGGCGCAGCGCACCAGGAAGGGCAGCACCGTCGCCCGGGTCAGGGTGCGGCGGACGTTGCCGAAGCGACGGGTGATCAGGCCGAGCATCAGCGCCCCCGCGGTGCTGAGGCGAGCCGGGAGACGTCACGCAGGACCAGGTCGAGACTGCCCGCGCCGGCCCACTCGACGACCGGGACCCCGTGCTCACGCAGGCGGCCGAGCACGTTACCGCGTTCCAGGTGCCAGAGCCGGGTGGCCAGGGGCGTCCACGGGCCGCGCACGTCGGGAGCGGCGCCGGCGGGCAGCGTGTCGACGGCGACCACGAAGCGGCCGGCCCGAGCGAGCAGGGCGAGCAGGTCGGCCGACCGCGGATCGATCAGTGGGGTGAGCATCATGACCAGGGCGTCCGACGACACGTGGTGCACGCCGAAGTCGTGGTCCTGTTCCACCGGGTCGGGACGCACGTCGAGCAGCCACTCCAGCACGGTCAGGTACTGCCGGCGGCCGGTGGCGGGGCGCAGCCGGCGGGCGGACGCGCCGTACTCCAGCAGCGAGACCCGGTCGCCGCGCTGCAGATAGTGCTCGGCGATCGCGGCCGCCGCCCGGACCGTGGTGTCGAGCACCGAGGCGCTGCCCGTGACACCGCCGGAGAGGCCCACCTCGCCGAGCACGTCGAGCAGCAGCAGCACCTCGGCGTCGCGGTCCGAAAGGGTCGAGGCGACGTGCAGGTCGCGAGTTCGCAAGGAGACCCGCCAGTCGATCCGCCGGAGGCGGTCGCCCGGGGCGAAGGGGCGTACGCCCGCGAGCTCGCCACCCTCCCCCATCCGCCGCGATCGGTGCGCGCCGACCAGGCCGGCGGCGGCGGGCATGGCCTCGATCGCGTTGAACGGGTCGGTGACCGGGTAGACCCGCACGCCGTGCGCGGGGGTGAGCACCGGGCGGCACGCGAGCAGACCACCGCAGGCGGCCACCCGCGCGGCGGCCGGACCGACGTCCTGCCGGCCCCAGCGCAGCGCGTCGCCGGACAGGTCGACCGCGGCCCATCCGTCGGCCGCCACGGTGAGGGCGAAGGGACGGTCGGCGTGCTCCAGCTTGAGCCAACGCGACGTGCGGGTACGGACGACGACCAGGTCGTACGGGATGACGTCGGGGTTGGTGACGGTCACCGACGCCTGCACCTGACCGCCCTCGACCAGCAGTTCCTCGTCGGCGCCGACGAGCAGCTCGGGGGCCGCCCGGGGCATCCGGCGCAGGTGGACCGCCGCGCCGATCGCGAACGGGGCGGCCAGCAGCACCAGGTCGACCCGGCCGAGCGCGACGCCGAGCACCAGCAGCAGTCCGGTGAGCAGCACCGCCCGGCCGAGCGCGCGGGTCGGCACCCAGGCCGGGCCGCTGCCGTGCACGGCGGAGGCGGCCGGCGGCACGGCTCGGCGCAGCAGCGGCTCCGGTCCGGTCACGTCGCGGTCTGACCGGTCGCGTAGGTGGGCAGGGCACCGCTGGCCGGGGCCGGGGTGGCCCGCAGGACCTCGTCGACCACGAAGGTCGGATCGACGCGGCGCAGCCACATCTCGGGGCGCAGCGTGATGCGGTGGGCCAGCGCGGGACCGGCGACATCCTTGACGTCCTCGGGCACGACGAAGTCGCGGCCGGCCAGCACGGCCCGCGCACGGGCGAGCAGCAGCAGGGCGAGCGAGCCGCGCGGCGAGGAGCCGACCAGCACCGAGGCGTGCTCGCGGGTCGCCGAGGTGAGCGCCACGATGTAGCGGCCGATCGAGTCCTCGACCGTGACCTCCTCGAGCGCCGCCTGCATCGACCGCAGCGTGGCCGCGTCGACCACCGGCGACAGGAAGGTCTCCTCCTGGCGGCGGGACATGCGCCGGCGCAGCACGTCCCACTCCTCCTCGGCGGTCGGATAGCCGAACGAGACCCGCAGCATGAACCGGTCGAGCTGAGCCTCGGGCAGGGGGTACGTGCCCTCGTACTCGATCGGGTTGGCCGTGGCCAGGACGTGGAAGGGCGGGTCGAGGCGGTAGGTGACGCCCTCGACCGAGACCTGCTTCTCCTGCATCGCCTCGAGGAGCGCGGCCTGGGTCTTCGGTGGCGTCCGGTTGATCTCGTCGGCCAGCAGGAAGTTGGTGAAGATCGGCCCGGCCCGGAACGAGAAGTCGCCCTTGCGCTGGTCGTAGAGGAATGAGCCGGTCACGTCGGCCGGCAGCAGGTCGGGCGTGAACTGCAGACGGCGGAAGTCGAGGCCGAGCGCCTGCGCGAAGGAGCGGGCGGTGAGCGTCTTGCCGAGACCGGGCAGGTCCTCAAGCAGCACGTGGCCGCCCGCGAGGATGCCCGCCAGCACCAGTTCGAGCGAATCGCGTTTGCCGACCACCACGCTGCCGACCGAGTCCAGGACAGCACCCGCCAGCCTGCCCACCTCGTACGGGGGCAGGGCCTGCACGCCGGTCTCCGTCACCACGGCACCTCTCACACTCGTTCCACAGTCACAGTCGTTCCAAGACGTCCACGTAGGACTCAAGATCACGGGCCTTGGGCAGGCGCCGGCCACGGTCGTGCAGCGCCGCCCAGAGCGGGTCGCCGAGCAGCTCCCGAGCGCGCCGCGGATCGGTCGCCCGGGTGATCCCGTGGCGCAGCCGCAGCCGCTCGTCGGTGAGCTCGGCCAGCACCGGCAGTACGTTACGCGAATACAGATCGTTGTCGGCCTGGGCCCGCTCAAGGCTGCGCTCCCAGCGGCGCACGGCGGCCCGCATCGAATCGGTGCCCGCACCGCCGTCGGAAGCACCGCTCCGGCCCGCGCGCCGGGGCACCGGTGGCGCCTTGACCTCGGCCACGGCCAGCACGATCAGCCGCAGACCGGCCAGCGCGGCCACCACGAAGACGATCGAGATGTCGTAGCGGGCCGACCGGAGTGCCGCCACGACGACGGCCGTGGCCAGGCCGATCAGCAGCAGGTTGCGCAGCGTCCACCCGAGCCAGGAACGCTTGCGCTGCTCGGGGCCGGGCTCGTCGGCCACGGCCGGCTCGTCGCGCCCGCCGAAAAGCTCATCGAGTCCGCCCGTGCTCACGCGCCCACCCCCGCGCCCAGGTCGGCTCGGAGCCGTTCGAGAGCCGACCGGGCCTGGCGGCGCATCTGGTCGTCGACCGTGTGCGTGGCGTAGCGGGCCTGGCGGTAGACCTCGAGCAGCGCGGCCAGCACCCCGGCGTCGACCCGCTGCTCGCTCAGCAGACGGCCGACCAGGTCGGTGGGGCTGTCGCCGGGGTGGCGCGGCGTGCCGGCGGCAGCCGCGGCCTGTTCCAGGCGGACCCAGCAGGCGATCACGGCACGGCGCGGGTCGCGGTCGGTGTCGGAGAGCTCCTCCAGGCCGGCGTCGAGCGCGGCGACCAACTCCTCGGCCGTGCGCGGCTTGTTCGTGCGGCGTCGCTTCCGGCCATTTTTGCCGGAGCGCCGGCGACGGTCGCGCAGCACGGAGAAGATCAGCAGGCCGACGAGGACGAGGACGATCACGCCGAGGACGACAAGCGCCACTGTGTTCACCCACTCGGGCAGTCCGCGCGCGGCCTCAGGCGGCGGCGGGGTCGTCTGCTGGCCCGAGGGGATCGAAGTGGGCAGCAGCGGGCCGTTCCGCACCGGCTCGTCGCCGGCGAACTGCTCGAGCCGGGGCTCGGAGCGGGTGGCGGCCAGCGCGGTCACGAGGAGCAGCATGAGGACGGCAGCCAGGGGCCACCAGCGTCGTACCGCCGCAAGAACCATCGATCCTTCTCTACCTGTGCGCCCCGTCTTCGGGGGCCGGGTCGGGGTGAGCTTACCGGTGCGGATCAGACTGAACTTTCGGCCGTCGCCAACGTTGAAGGTCATGGTTAACCCTGTCCCCAGAGCAACCCTCAAGATCGGTACGGTTACGTAGTGCCCGATTCGCCACAGCGCATCCTGTCCGGACGCTACCGCCTGCTCAACCAGCTGGGGCAGGGCGGCATGGGCCGAGTGTGGAAGGCCCACGACGAGCTCCTGGATCGCGACGTCGCGATCAAGGAGATCACTGCGGAGGGCCTGACCGCGACCGAGCTCGGTGACCTGCGCGAGCGCGCGATCCGGGAGGCCCGCGCCGTCGCCCAGATCAGCCATCCGAACGTCGTCCGCGTCTTCGACGTGGTGTCCGAGGACGACACGCCCTGGATCGTGATGGAGCTGATCCCCGCGCGATCGCTGTTCGAGGTGGTCAGCGAGGAAGGGCCGATGGAACCTGAGAGGGTCGCCCGCATCGGGCTCGACGTGCTCGCCGCGCTCCACGCCGCCCACGTCGCCGGCATCCTGCACCGCGACGTGAAGCCGGCGAACGTGCTGCTCGCGGCGGACCGGGCGATGCTGACCGATTTCGGCCTGGCCACGCTGGCCGGCGACTCCAGCATGACGCGCGTCGGTATCCTGCTCGGCTCTCCGTCCTACCTGGCGCCGGAGCGGGCGATCGATGAGCCGGCCGGACCGGCCTCCGATTTGTGGTCGCTCGGCGCGACCCTCTTCGCGGCGGTGGAGGGGCGTCCGCCGTACGTGAAATCGTCGCCGATGGCCACCCTGGCCGCGCTGATGGTGGATCCGCCGCCGGCGCCGAAGCAGGCGGGTGCTCTCCAGCCGGCGTTGGAGGCGCTGCTCGAGAAGGACCCGGCCGTGCGGGCCGATGCCGAGGCGGCGACACGGCTGCTGCGCCAGGCGGCCGAGGGTGTCGCGAACCAGCCGACCGAAGCGATGCCACGGTCGCCGATACCGTCACTCCCCGCCCCGCAGCCAGAACCGGAAGACTCCCGACCGGAAGACTCGCCGCCGGAAGACTCCCGACCGGAGGCTTCCGCGCTGGAAGCCTCCCCACCGGAAGCTCCCCCGCTGGAAGCCTCCCCACCGGAACCGGGAACTCCCCGGCCGGAACGGAAGAAACGCCAACTCGTCGGGCCCATCTCCGCAGCCGCCGTCGCCGTCTTTCTCGGAGCGGCCGTCATGTTCTATGTCACAGCACCGCAATATAAGGCCGCGGAGACCGCCTCCGACCTGATTCCGGTGATCGCCGACTCCCCCACACCAGTGCCAAGCCTTCCGAGCGCGCCGGCGACGAGCGCGAGCCCGTCCGTCCGGGTGGTGCCGAGCCGATCCGTGACTCCTTCGGTGCGCCCCCGGAAGCCGACGCCGACAAAGACGCCGACGAAGACAAAGACGAAGACCGTCACCGCGACCAAGTCGGTCACCAAGCCGCCGGCTCCGAAGCCCGTGAACGTCACGTTCGAGGCCGAGTCCTACACCGAGAACCACGGGACCGAGGACGCCACCCACGGCCAGGCGAGCAACGGCCGGGTCGTCGGCCACACCTGGGCGGGCGACTGGGTCGGCTATGCCAACCGGTCGCTGACCAGAGTGCGAACCGTCAGACTGCGCTACTCGTCCGGCGACGGGAACAGCACGGTGGAGATCCGTTCCGGCTCGGGCACCGGCCCGCTCCTGGCCTCCGTCCAACTGACGAAGACCCCGGACTTCCAGACGTACGCAACCGTGTCGGCGACGTTGAACCGGTCGAGCACCGGTCCGCTCTACATCGCCTTCGCCGGCCCGCTGGCCTGCGACATCGACGTCATCACGATGAAGTCATAGCGAGCCTCTTCGCTTCCGCGAAGACATCGTCGAGCATGGCCGGGGTGAGCCGGCCGGTAAAGGTGTTCTGCTGACTGACGTGGAAGCAGCCGAGCAGATCCGGCACGCCCGGCTGGCGGACGAGGCGCCCGTGGCCGAACTTGGGCCGGGGCACGGGCGGGCGCACGCCGTACACCGCGGTCATCGCCGGCCACCACGCCTGCCATGCGAAGGCCCCCAGCGCGACCACCACTTTCAGGGTCGGACTGATCAGATCGAGCTCACGGTGCAGCCAGGGCGCACAAGTGTCGCGCTCCACGGGGAGGGGCTTGTTGTCGGGCGGGGCGCAGCGCACTGCGGAGAAGATCCGCAGGTCGGTCAGGGCGAGACCGTCGTCGGCCGAAACGCTGGTGGGCTGGTTGGCCAGGCCGGCGCGGTGCAACGCGGCAAAGAGGACGTCGCCCGACCGGTCACCGGTGAAGATCCGGCCGGTACGGTTGCCGCCGTGCGCGGCAGGGGCCAGACCGAGGATGGCGATCCTGGGGTCGGCGACGCCGAAGCCGGGAACCGGCCGACCCCAGTAGCGCTGATCGCGGAAGGCGGCCCGCTTGGTCGCGGCGACCTCCGCACGCCAGGCGACCAGGCGGGGGCAGGCGAAACAATCCGCGACCTCGGCGTCGAGCGTGGCGAGGTCGGCGGCGCCCGCCGCGGCGAGGGAGACCTCTTCGGGCGTACGAGAGTGGAACTGCACCGTGGCAGCACAGCACTCCACGCTCGGACCCCCGGCACCGGGGTGCGCTGGTCATCCCGGTGCATCGCCGATCGTCAGGCCTTGGGCGTGAGGCAGAGCACGTAGCCCTTGCCGTTGCTGTTGGCGAAGACGTAGAACTCCTGGTCGGCCTTGAAGAACTTGTCGCAGGCCTTGCTCTCGGCCGAGGTCTCGCCGTCGACGCGAGCCACGACGGAGAACTTCGCGTCGGCCGAGCCGCAGTCGACGACGTTCGCGCCGGTCTTGGTGGTGCCCTCGTCCTTGACGTCCTTGTCCGCGGCGATGCAGTCGCCGGCCTTGGCGTCCTTGGCATTGTCCTTGTCGAAGACGAGGGTCTTGATGCCGTAGAAGGCGATCGCCACGACGATCGCGAGCACCACGCGGCCGACGACCTTGAGAGCGCCGCCCTTCTCCTTGGCCGGGGCGGGGGGCTGCTCGCCCACGGCCGGGAAGCTCGGGAAGCCCGCCTGACCGGCGGGGGTCGGCGGGGCGTCGGAGGCCGGCGGGGCGTCGGAGGCCGCCGCGAAGCTGGGCTGAGCGCCGTCCGCCGGGGAGCCGACCGGCGCGAGGGCGGGGTCGGCAGGCGGCGGGGTGGTGCCGCCCGGGGGCGGGACAGGATTGCTCACTGGATCTTCCTCTCGAGTGCCGGCCGAGAGGTCGGCCGGTCGCCGAGGCAGACAGTAGCGAGCTGTCCCGGTCCTCGCGACCCCGCTATCGAGTGGGTGGCGAGGCGGACGGCATGCGGTCCACCGGCTCCTTGCTGGAGGCAGGCGAGGAGGTAGCCGGCGCAGGCGAGGAGGTAGCCGACGACGGCGCGGAGGCGTCGGGAGTCGGAGTCGTCGTCGGCGAGGCGAAGGGCGCGTTCTCCGGGCAGAACGGGTAGCCCATGCTGCGCGTGTGCAGCACCTCGCCGGTCGCCTGGTCGCTGCAGTACGCGTCGCCCAGCTGGATGGGCGAGCCGTCCTGGTCGAAGAGGCGCGCGCCGGGCACGAGGCGACCCTGATCGTCGTAGACGAAGACGTCCTGGACGTACTCGTACGGATTACCGCCGCCGGAGTAGCCCGCGTCCTGATAGTCGAGGTCGCGCACCGAGCTGTCGGCGTTGAGGAAGCCGCCGATCGCGAAGAGGATCAGCACAGCCGTGCCGCCGTGCAGCGCGTGCCGCTGCCACTTGACCAGCCGTAGGCCCCGCTGCCCGAGCAGGATCGAGGCGATCACGAGACCGGCGAGCAGCAGCAGCGCGACGACGGTGCTGTTGCCGATGCGCGGGAGCAGGCCTATCGGCTGCCCGCCGGCGTCGAGGAAGAAGGCGATCGCCATCGCGGCCAGGTAACCGCGCAGCACCCACCAGGCCGGGCGCAGCAGGATCAGGAACTCGCTCGCCTTGACGTACCCGATGAGGGGTCCGATCTTGACGTCTACCCGGCCGAGAACGCGTTCGACGTCGGCACGCGCGTCGAGCAGCGGCGCGAACCGGCGTTTGGGCGGTTCGGGGTAGCCGCCGACGAAAGCGTCCGTGGTGGCGCGCAGCTCGGCCGCGTAGGCCTCGGGGGTGCCCAGCCGGTCGGAAAGGGTGAGCGTGTCCTCGGCCCGGATCTCGGCCAGGTGTTCCGGCAGGTCTTCGAGCAGTTCGGCGCGGGTGGCCTCGGGCAGGTCGGCCAGCGCCGCGCGGACCCGCTCGACGTACTCGGTGATCTCGTCCTGTGCCGTGGAGTTCACGCCGTCTCCCGCTCGCGAAGCAGATCGTCCATGGTGGATGCGAAGCCCTGCCACACTTTGCCCGATCGCTGCAACTCCGCGCGACCGGCGGCGTTGAGGCCGTAGTACTTACGGTGGGGGCCCTCGTCGCTGGGTACCACATAGGTGTTCAGGAAGCCGCCGGCAAAGAGGCGCCGCAGCGTGCCATAGACCGAGGCGTCGCCGACCTCGTCGAGCCCGGCCGCACGCAGGCGGCGAAGGATGTCGTAGCCGTAGCCGTCGGCATCGCGCAGGGCGGCGAGAACGGCCAGGTCCAGGACACCCTTGAGCAGCTGGGTGGTATCCACGCGGTGGACAGTACTGCGCATTGCGAAATACCGTCAAGAGCGCGGTACCGAAGCTTGTCAGCGAGTTTTCAGGCCAGGCCGTAGGCGATGCCGTCCAGGATGTCGTGCTCCGAGGCGATCACCGAGTCGTGGCCGGAGCGCTCCATGACCGTCCGCAGGATCAGGGCGCCGGCGCCGATCACGTCGGCCCGGCCGGGATGCATGACCGGGAGGGCCAGGCGCTGCTCGACCGTCATGGCCAGCAGTTCGGCGGTCACCCGGGACACCGCCGCCAGGCTCACCTCGGCGTGGTGGATGCGCGTGGCGTCGTACTCGGGAAGCTCTTTCGCCAGGGCGGTGACGGTGGTGACCGTGCCGGCCAGGCCCACGAGGGTGCGGGCCGCCTGGCCGGGGACCGCGGTCAGGGCGATGTCGACCGCGGCGGTGATGTCCCGTTCCGCGTTGTGGATCTCGGCCGGACCGGGCGGGTCGCTGTGCAGGTACCGCTCGGTCATCCGGACGCAACCGATGTCCATCGAGATGGCGTGGTCGACCTCGGCCGAGCCGGTGACGAACTCGGTGGAACCGCCGCCGATGTCGACGACCAGACAGGGGCGCTCGGCGGTGAGGCCGGCGACCGCGCCGGTGAAGGAGAGCCGGGCCTCCTCGGTGCCGCTGATCACCTCGGGGTCGACGCCGAGCACACCGCGGACCATGTCGCGGAACTCCTGCGCGTTCGAGGCGTCGCGTGAGGCCGAGGTCGCGCACATGCGCACCCGGGACACGCCCAGCTCGGCGATCTCGGCGGCATAACCGATCAGAGCCGTACGGGTACGGGCGAGGGCACCCGCGGAGAGCCGGCCAGTGCGGTCGACGCCCTCGCCGAGCCGCACGATCGCCATCCGGCGAGCGACGTCGGTGAGCTTCCCGTCGTGCACATCGGCGATCAACAGGCGGACCGAGTTCGTCCCGCAGTCGATCGCGGCGACCCGACTCATAGGTGCAGAAGCATTCTCGTGTTCCCCAACGTGTTGGGCTTGACCCGTTCCAGGTCGAGAAATTCGGCCACACCCTCGTCGTACGAGCGCAGAAGTTGCTCGTAGACGGCGTGCGGGACGGGGGCGCCGTCGATCTCGGTGAACCCGAACGAGCCGAAGAACCGGGTCTCGAAGGTCAGGCAGAAGACGCGGGCCACACCGAGCTCCCGGGCGGCCTCGAGCAGGCGCTCGACGAGCTTGTGGCCGATCTTCTGGCCCCGGCAGGCGGGATCGACCGCGACCGTACGGATCTCGGCCAGGTCTTCCCACATCACGTGCAGGGCACCACAGCCGAAGACCCGGTCACGGTCGTCCACCGCGACCCAGAACTCCTGGACCGACTCGTACAGCGTGACGGTGGCCTTGCTGAGCAGCCGGCGGTCGGCCGTGTATTCGTCCACCAGGTCGCGGATGGCCCGGACGTCCGTGGTGCGTGCGCGCCGAATCTCCACTCAGTCAGCCTTTTCCGGTCGCACGCACGGGCCGTCGACCCACCACGGCTCGACCGCGGCCCGGACCTCGTCCCCGAAAGGATTCACCCCACGACCCACGGCGAGCGCGTGCCCGAGGTGGACATGCAGGCATTTCACCCGATCGGGCATGCCGCCGGCGGCCACGTGAGCAATCTCGGGCACGTCCTCGATCGCCTTGCGCCGGGACTTGTAGTCCTCGGCGGCCCGCGCATAGTGCGCGGCGAGCTCGGGATCG
>DASRYP010000298.1:0-10098 GCA_035687165.1 Actinoplanes sp.
GTGGTGGTGGGTCTCGGAGCAGTACGGCCTACGGCAGGCCGCCGCCGACGCCAACGACCCCGGCATGTGGCTCAAGCTGCACCGCGAGGTCAAGGCCACCCGCATGTGGCGCGGCATCGTGCTCGCCGCCGAGGCCATCGCGGTATGCGTCGGCGGCCCGGTGCTCTACGCCGCCGCGCCGGTGTGGGTGCTCGTGCTGGCCACGGCCCTGATGGTGGCGTTCCTGGCCCGCATCGGCCGCCCCGAAGACCGGCGCATCATCAGCCCGGCCACCGTCTCGGGCCGGTTCCGGCAGGTCAACCCGGACATCATCCTGCGCGCCTACTACGCCGCCGGTCTCGGCCACCCGGACAAGCCGCATCAGCAGGTCGGATTCGGCTCGACGATGGCCCGCGACGCGTCGGGCACCGGCTCTCAGGTGTCGATCGACCTGCCGTACGGCAAGACGTTCGACGACGCGGTCAAGGCGCGCGGCGCCGTCGCCTCGGGCCTGGACGTGGCCGTGTCGCAGGTGTTCATCACCCGCGACCCCAGCTCGCACCGGCGGCACACGCTGTGGGTCGCCGACCGTGACCCGCTCGCGCAGGGCGCGGGCCGGACGCCGCTGCTGCGGTGCAAGCCGACCGACATCTGGCAGCCTGCCCCGTTCGGCCTGGACGAGCGCGGCAACAAGGTCGCCGTCGACCTGATGTGGAACAGCATCCTGATCGGCGCGCAGCCCCGGCAGGGCAAGACGTTCGCCGCCCGCACCCTGGCGCTGTACGCCGCCCTGGACCCGTACGTGAAGCTGACCGTGCTCGACGGTGGCGGTAAGCCGGACTGGCGCAAGTTCGCCCTGATCGCCGACCGGTGCGCGTTCGGGCTGGCCATGACCCGCGACGGCGACCCCGCCGAGATCGTGCTCGAAGCGCTGCGCGAGATCAAGGCCGACGTACAGGACCGCTACGAGCGGCTGTCCAAGCTGCCGGTCGACGTGTGCCCCGAGGGCAAGCTGACCCGCGAGATCGCCCGTGACCCCAAGTACAAGATGCCGGTCCGGCTCGTGGTCATGGACGAGTTCCAGGAGTACTTCGACCTCGGCGACATCAGCAAGGAGATCGCCGCCCTGCTGGTCTACCTGGTCAAGGTCGCCCCGGCGGCCGGGGTCATCTTCGTCGACGCCACTCAGCGGCCCTCGGGCGTCGGGGGCGGGCAGGTCGCTACCCAGTTCATCAGCTTCCGCGACAACCACCAGGTCCGGTTCTCCCTGCGTACCGGCTCGTGGAACGTCTCCGACCTGGTCCTCGGCGCGGGAGCCAACAGCGAGGGCTACGACTCGTCGACGCTGCTGCCGTCCTACAAGGGCGTCGGGATCCTGCGCGGCGCGTCCGACGCCACGCCCACCGTGCGCACGTACCTCGCCGACGCCGACGACGCCGAGAAGATCCTGACCGCCGCCCGCAAGCTGCGCGAAGCGGCCGGCACTTTGTCCGGCATGGCGGCCGGGGAGGACATCGCCCGCGAGCACCGCGACGTGCTCGCCGACGTCCGCAACGTGATCGAGCGCGGCGAGACCGGCGCGCAGTGGGAAGAGATCGCCACCCGCCTCGCCGACCGGCTGCCCGAGGCGTACGCCGACGTGACCGCTGAGTCGATCTCGGCTCAGGTCCGCAGCTTCGGTGTACGCAGCGTAGACGTCAAGCGGTCCGGCAAGGCCCTCAAGGGAGCCAAGACCGACGACATCGACGCCGCGATCGCCCGCCGCAAGGCCGCCTGACCGGTCGCGGCCCGCCCGCGACCGGTCGCGTCACCGCGACTCAACCCGCGACCGGCCTGGTCAGCGCAGACATTGACCGGTCGCGGGTTGCGCCGCCAGCCCCTCACGCCCAAAAACGCCTCTGGAGGCTTGCTGTGCCTGCCCTCGCCGCGACCGCGACCCCCGAAACCACCATGATCGGCGTCCTGATCCTCGCCGCCGTGATCGCCACGCTGTGTTACGGCCTCGGCTGCTGGCTCTGGCCGTTCGGAGCCTGCCGCAAGTGCCACGGCACCGGCAAACGCCGCTCCCCGTTCGGCCGCGCGTTCGGCCTGTGCCGCCGCTGCCACGGCGACGGACGCCGCCTGCGCGTCGGCCGCCGGATCATCAACAGCCTGCGCGAGCTGCACGACAAGGGCACCCGGTGAAGGCCCGCACGATGGCCCGCATCCGCCGGGCCGAGACGCCGCACACCGAGTGGTGCGCCCGCGATCACACGTGCGGCATCGACCAGCACCGCGCCCGCCCGGTCGTCACGGCACGCGGTAGCGGTCGGGCCGTCATGACCCGCACCCGCGCCGGGGACGTCGACTACGCCGAGGTGGTCATCCGGATCCCGTTGCACCGCAACGAGAGCACCGCGCGGAAGCAGCTCGCCACGCTGCTGCGGATGCTCGGCGAACTGCTGGAGTGGGTCATCGCCCGGCCGTACCTTCTGCCCGGCCGCGCCGACCGGCGCGCGATCGATCGGCGGTCGGCCTGATGTCGCGCGTCCGGGCCGCCTTCGTCGACCCCGAGGGCGACCGCTACGGCATCCCGACGTTCTGCTGGCAGGGCGCGCCGGACGGCTACGCCACCCGCAGGCAGCTCCGGGCGCGCGGCCTGCGGCCCGGTGGCCAGCCGGTCGCCGCGCAGATCCTCTGGCGCGGCATCGGCGGCACCCGCGCGGCCTACCTCTACCGGCTCGACCTCGCCCGGCCGAAGCGCACCGCCAGCCCGGCCCAGCGCCGCGCGATCTCGGCCGCGCTGCGCGCCCGGCGCACCTGCCCGACCTGCGACCAGGTGCGGCCCTACTACATCCCGCGATCGCTCGGCGAGTGCCTGACCTGCCACGACGAGCGGCCGGGCCGATGACCCGCACGCACTGGATCGCCGCGAGCAAGGCCCTCGGCCGCCTCGTTCCGGTCGGCGGCCCGTACCCGCACATCTGCGACCGGACCATCGCCGCCGAGGACACGCTGTCCGGCCTGACGTTGCAGGTCGCCCGGTGGGAGAAAGCCCGCTACTGCGCGGCCTGCGCGCTCGATCAGCACCGCAAGGCCCATCCGTCCACACCCGACATCAGGAGGCCGAACCCCATGCCCGACACCGCGACCCTGCGCGACGTGGCGCTGTCCGCCGCCGCGCGAGGCTGGCACATCTTCCCGCTGCGGCCCGACGACAAGCGGCCCGCCTTCCCCGACCACCCGGCCGACTCCTGCACCGGCCGTGACCCGCGCTGCCGCGACGGGCACACCGGGTGGGAGGCCCGCGCGACCACCGACCCCGCCCGGATCCGTCGCGGGTGGGCCAGCACGCCATACGGGGTCGGCATCGCCTGCGGCCCGTCCGGGCTGCTCGTGGTCGACCTGGACACACCGAAGGACGGGCAGACTGCGCCCGCCGAGTGGTCGGATCCGTTGTGCCGCAACGGTTCTGACGTGTTCGGGCTGCTCTGCGCGCGCCACGACACCGACGACGCGGCCGAGGTGTGGAACACCTACACCGTCACGACCGGCCGGGGCGGCACGCACCTCTACTTCCGGCACCCGGCCGCCGGTCCGGCCCTGCGCAACACGGCCGGGGAGCGCGGCAACGGCCTCGGCTGGCTGGTCGACACCCGCGCCCACGGCGGCTACGTCGTCGCGGCCGGATCGACGGTGGCCGGACGGCCCTACACCGTCGCCCGCGACCTGCCGATCGCCGAGCTGCCCGGCTGGCTCGCCACACGCCTCGCCCCGCCGCCGCTGCCGCCGCAACGCCCGGTCGCCGTCGACCTGCCGACCGGCCGGGCCGGTGCCTACCTGGACGCCGCGATCGGCCGCCAGCTCGACCACCTGCGCCGGGCGGCCGAGGGCGAGCGCAACCACACGCTCTACGTCTCCGCGGTTGCCCTCGGCCAGCTCGCCGCCGGGGGAGCGCTGCCCACCGACCAGGCCGCCGCGCTACTCGAGAACGCCGCCTTGTCGATCGGTCTCAACGCGTTCGAGATCCGCCGTACGATCCGCTCCGGTCTCGCCGCCGGTGCCCGTCGCCCCCGGACGGTGGCCGCGTGAGCGCCGTGCCGGCCGATCGGCCGAACCTGCGCGTAGCCGGGCCGGACGCTGCCGCCGAGGTGCTCTCGGCCGAGCAGGAACGGCCCGCGCGGATCCGCACGTCGTGGAGCGCGGCCGACATCATGGCGATGGAGTTCGCCCCGCCGAAGTGGGCCGTGCCCGGCGTGCTGTCCGAGGGCGTGAACCTGCTCTGCGGGCCGCCCAAGGTCGGCAAGTCCTGGATGTCACTCGGCCTCGGCGTGGACGTCGCCCTCGGCGGCCGGGCGTTTGGCTCGATCCCGGTCGAGCCGGGGCCGGTGCTCTACCTCGCCCTGGAAGACACCGCCCGGCGGCTGCAATCGCGCCTCGGCAAGGTTCTCGGCCAGCGCAAGGCCCCGGCCGGGCTGACGCTGGCCACCGAGTGCCCGCCCCTGCCGCAGGGCGGTGACCAGGCCATCGCCGCGTGGCTCGACCGGCACCCGAACGCGCGGATGGTCATCATCGACGTGTTCGCCAAGCTACGCGGCAACTCCGCGCCGGGCGACTCGGCCTACGACGCGGACTACAAGGCCGTGGGCCGGGCGAAGAAGGTCGCCGACGACTACGGCGTCGCGTTCGTGCTGGTCCACCACGTGCGCAAGGCCGGATCCGACGACTTCCTGACCGAGGTCTCTGGCACCAACGGCCTCGCCGGGGCCGCCGACGCCACACTCGTACTCAAGCGGGCACGCAACCAGGGCGACGGCGTGTTGCACGTGACCGGCCGCGACGTCGATGAGAACGAGTACGCGCTGAGCTTCGACCCCGCCATCGGGGCGTGGCAGATGCTCGACGGTCCGGCTGAGGATCACCAGATCGGCGAGACCCGCGCGACCATCCTGCGCTTCCTGCGGACCACGCCGGGGAGCACACCTAAGGTCATCGCGGCCGGGGTCGGCCTCGCATACGAGAACGTCAAGCGGACCTGTCAGCGGATGCTCGCCGACGGGCAACTCGCCGCCGACACCGGCGGCCGGTACCGCGTACCCGGTGTCCCTGCCGTCCCTGCCGTCCCCCCACCGGCACTGACCAGCGGAAACGAGGGGGACAGCGCAGGGACCGCCGAACTGTGGTCATGAGCGCGACGGACAGGCTGAAACAGGGAGCTACCCGCCTGTTTCAGTGCAGATGCTTACGAATACACCAGGGCTGCCGAGATCTTGGCTCAGCGTGGCTCTCAGGGGGCCGTTCTGCGGTCCTCTGTCGACGCGGGCCGCCGTTCGTCGCCGGAACGTTCGCGTTGCCGTACAGGCCGTCACCGGCCATCTCAACGCCCCCTCGTCGCACTACCCGATAGCACCCGCACCGTCTGGAAAGGACACGCGATGGCTAAGCGGATCATCCAGAACGCGCCGGTCCTGGAGCTGCCCGCCGAGTTGCTGACCATCGAAGAAGCCGCAAGCCGCATCGGCATGAGCGTGCGCTACGTGCGCCGCGCCGTCGCCGAGCGACAGATCGCCTTTCACCGCCTCGGCCGGTCGATCCGGATCGACCCCGGCGACCTGGCCGCGTTCGTCCGCGCGGGACGAGTCGAGCCGATGACCGCAGAGACCGTTTGGCGCGGATTGAGGAGTGTTGCCTGATCATGGCCAACCAAGAGGGACACCGTCGATTCGGCAGCGTGCGGAAGCTGCCGTCGAACCGCTATCAGGCGCGCTACCCCGGCCCGGACGGACGGATGCGCTCCGGTCCGCAGACGTTCGCCCGCAAGGCCGAGGCTGAGAAGTACCTCTCGCTGATCGAGGCGCAGATGACGCGCGGCGAGTGGATCGACCCCGAGCGCGGCAAGATCCGCCTACGCGACTACGCCGAGCGGTGGATCACCGAGCGACCGAACCTGCGACCCCGCACCGTGCACCTGTACCGATGGACGCTCGGCAGGCACATCACGCCCCACCTCGGCGACATGCCGCTCAACCGGATCGACACACCAATGGTCCGCGAGTGGCGGACGCGGCTGCTGACCGAGGGCGTGTCGGTGACCATGGCCGCCAAGGCGTACCGACTGCTACGCGCGGTTCTGATGACCGCTGTCAAGGAAGACGAGTTGATCAGGATCAACCCGTGCCGCGTCACCGGTGCCGACCAGGAGAAACCCGCAGAGCGGCCGGTCCTCACCGTCCCGCAGATCTTCGACCTCGCCGAGCGGGTGCCGGACCGTTTCCGTGCGTTGATCCTGGTCACGGCGTTCGGATCGCTGCGGTGGGGTGAGGCCGTAGCGCTGCAACGGTGCGACGTCGACCTTTCGGCCGGCACGGTGCGGGTACGACAGGCGTTCGTCGAACACCGGGGCACCGGCCTCATCCTCGGCGCGCCGAAGTCCAAGGCGGGCGTGCGGACCGTCGCCCTGCCCAAGGCGGCGCTGCCCGTGCTGAAACAGCACATGGGCGCGTACGTCGGCGAGGCCGCCGAGGCGTTCGTCTTCACCGGCGAGAGCGGGCGCACTCTGTGGCGCGGCAACTTCAACAAGCTGGTCAAGTGGCCCGAGGCGGTGGCCGCGATCGGGGCGGCCGGGCTGCACTTCCACGACCTGCGGCACACCGGCAATTCCCTCGCTTCCCGCGCACCCGGCGCGAGCCTGCGCGACATCATGGCGCGGATGGGCACGACAGCCCGCGCGCCGCGTTGATCTACCAGCACACCAACCAGGAAGCCGACCACGGCATCGCCGCCGCGATTGACCAGGCCGTCAAAGCGGCCCGGCGCAAGCCGAGCAAGCGCAAGCCCAAGCGGGCCGAGAAGGGTGACGGACCGGCCACCGAGGCGAGCTAATGGCACGTTAATGGCACGGCGGCCTGTTTCAGCTCCCTAAAACGACGGAAGCCCTGGCGGACCATAGGTCCTGACCAGGGCTTCCGTTTGTGGAGCGGGTGACGGGAATCGAACCCGCACTGTCAGCTTGGGAAGCTGATGTTCTGCCATTGAACTACACCCGCGTAGCGGGCCCACTGTACCTGATACATGAAGTGTGTGGCGGGACCGCCCCCTCCGGCTCGGCGCGGTTGGGCTGCTCAGCTGACGGCTGCCAGGGGACGGGGTAACTCTGCTCGCCATGTGCGGGTCAGCGGGGCGACCACGGGCAGTGGGGTTAGAGGCGGCGCTTCGGCGGGGCTGTGGGTGCACAAGGTGGCGGTGTCGATCGAGAGCTCGAAGAGGCGCCAGTCGACGTCGTGGGAGGCATGCAGGGAGACGGCTAGGTCGGCGACCACTCGGGGGTTGCGGACGGGGGTGGCGTGGCCGGTCAGGAAGGCCTCGTCGTCGTTCTCCTCCGGCGGGAAGGAGTGCAGGGCGTAGCGGCCGTCCTGTTCCAGGTCGCGGCGTTTCGGGGAGTTGATGATGAAGCAGTAGAGGCCCTCGTGGGTGATGACGGGGGAGACGGGGTGGACCCGTGGGCCGCCGTCGGGGCGGACGGTGGCCAAGTAGGCCAGGCCGGGACCGTATTGCTGCAGGAGCGCGCGGATGCCGGCCGCGAGGGTGGGCTCGGCGGCGGCGAAATCGGACCAGGAAGCCATGCGGTGATTCTATCGAACAAGCGTTCGACGCGCCCACTGAAACACGCCGAAAGGGCAGGTCGGTATGGTGTTCCGATGCTGCTCTCCGACCGCGACCTGGTCTCCGAGATCAAGTCGGGCGATCTCGGTTTGGCGCCCTTCGAGCCGGCGTTGCTGCAACCGTCCAGCATCGACGTTCGGCTGGACAGGTTCTTCCGGGTGTTCAACAACCACCTGTATACCCACATCGATCCGGCCGAGCAGCAGGATGATCTCACTGCCCTGGTCGAAGTGGCCGACGGCGAGCCGTTCGTCCTGCACCCGGGTGAATTCGTGCTGGCTTCGACGCTCGAGGTGATCACGCTGGGCGATCAGCTGGCCGGGCGACTCGAGGGCAAGAGCAGCCTCGGGCGGCTAGGTCTGCTGACTCACTCGACCGCGGGGTTCATCGACCCGGGGTTCTCGGGGCACGTGACGTTGGAGCTGTCCAACGTGGCCAATCTGCCGATCAAGCTCTGGCCGGGGATGAAGATCGGCCAGCTCTGCATCTTCCGGCTGTCGAGCCCGGCCGAGCACCCGTACGGCTCCGCCGTGTACGGATCGCGTTACCAGGGGCAGCGCGGCCCGACCCCGAGCCGCTCCTCGCAGAACTTCCGGGTCTGGCCCACCAACTGACTGGGGCCCGCGGTCAGGGCCGGACGTGGACGAAACGGTCGTGGCCGAGATCGAGGATCGAGCAGCACAGTCAGGCCGAGCAGGGCCCACCCGTGGATCAGGGGTACAGGGCTTCCGCGAGGGCACGCCACTCGTCGCGCGGCAGGTGCGGGCTGGCGTCGGCCGACAGGACCTGCACCGCCACTTGATCAGCCCCGGCCTCGAGGTGGGCGTCGATCCGCGCGCGCACCGAAGCCCCGTCCCCCCAAGCCACCGCCCAGTCGACCAGCCGGTCGCTGCCGGTCCCGGCGATGTCCTCGTCCCCGTAGCCGTACCGGCGCCAGGCGTTCGTGTAGTTCGGCAGGGACAGATATCTCTTCAGCCCCCGCCGAGCGACCGCCCGCGCCTCGACCGGATCCGTGGATAGGAAGATCATCTGCTCGGGAATCAGCAGGCGATCGGGCCCGAGGATCTCGCGGGCCTCCGTCGCGTGCTCCGGCGGCATCAGGTAGGGCAGCGCGCCGCGGGTCAGCTCCCGCGCCGCCGCCAGCGCCTTCGGCCCGATCGCGGCGATCATTCGCTCGCTCGGCGGCACCCGGCGCAGCTTGTCCGTCAGGAACGTCTTCAGCTGAGTGAGCGGTTTCACATAACTCTGCCCGACTGCCGCTGCCGTCGGAGCGTGCCCGGACCCGACGCCGAGGAAGAATCGGCCCGGGAACTGGTGCTGCACCCGGGCCTGGCCGGCCGCCAGCGTCTCGCCGTGGCTGTGCCAGATGTCGACCACGCTCGTGCCCACGACCAGGGTCGACGTCGCCGCCAGGATCGCCTCCGGCAGGTACAGGTCGTCGGGTGGGCTGGCGCCTATCCACACCGCGCCGTACCCGAGGCTCTCGAGCTCCAGCGCCGCCGACGCGATCAGGTTCGCGTCCTCCGGCCATTGGTGACGCGAGACCCAGATTCCGTACCTTCCGAGGTTGTTCACGCTGTCGATCGTACGATTGCGAACCAGTCGAAGCGCCGGAGAGGAACTATCCGTGTATTTGATGATCTCGAAGTACTCGGTGCCGATCGAGCAGGTCGACAAGATCCGGGACGCGCACCTCGCTTTCCTGGACGGCCTCGATGCTCAGGGGCTCGTGGTGACTGCCGGCCGCCAGAGCCCGCCCGTCGGGGGTGTCGTGGTGCTCAACGTCGAGGACGAGGCGCGGGCCCGGGAGTTGATCTCGCAGGATCCGTACGTGCTGGCCGGTTTCGCCGAGTACGCCGCCACCGGCTTCCTCCCGTCCCGCGGCGCGCTGAAGGACTACCCGAAGCCCTGATCAGTGCGGCTCGATGTCATCGCCCGTGAGCAGCCCGCGCAGGGTGAGCTCGCGGGCCACGTCCGGCGGGCACTCGTTCACGATCACGGCGGTGCCCACGTAGCCGTCGCCGAAGAGCGAGCGCAGCGCCTTGGACTGGGCGCCCGTCGCGGCCCAGTCGTCGACCACCAGCACCCGGTCGTCCGGGCGGACGAGCTCACGACGTACGCCCAGGTGTTGGGTCTCGCCTCGATGGTCGGCCGGCACCTCGGCCCAGATCATCGGCTCCGCGATCGGGCGGCGTGCCCCGGCCCGGTAGGCCTCGATGAAGCCCACGCCGAGCGCGCGCGCCACCAGGGGGCCGACCAGGAACCCGGTCACCTCGGGCGAGACCACCACGGTGGGCCGGTCGGCGCGGAAGAGTTCACCCAGCGCGTCCCCGAGTCCGGCCAGGATGACCGGGTCGCGCCACCAGCCGGAGCGGTCGCTGACCAGATAGTCGCTGCCGTCGCCCGGATCCGTCCAGTGGAAGGCGGCTTTCAGGTGATCACGCAGATCGGTCGTCACGCGGACATCCTGTCATCGCC
>DASRYP010000299.1:0-2205 GCA_035687165.1 Actinoplanes sp.
CCACCATCGAAGACGACGCGGTGCTGCTCGGCGCGCTGGATGCCGGGCTCGCCGCGGTGCAGGACGCCCTCATCGCCTCGATCCGCTCCTCTTAACCCCCTTAACGGAGAGGCCACTGTGAACAAACGGATACCGCATGCCCTTTTTGCCCTAGGAACAGCGGCTTTGCTGGCGGCGGCCTGCACCCCCGCGGTCAAGGAGAACAAGGTCGCCGACCCCGGTGCGGAGGTGTCCGGCACCGTCGAGCTGTGGCACTTCTTCACCGATCGGGAGGCCACCGCGATCGAGCAGGTGGTCAAGGACTTCGAGACCAGCTACCCGAAGATCAAGGTAACGATCAAGTCAGGTCAGGACGACTCCAAGGTCACCCAGGCCATCGGCGCCGGCAACGGTCCCGACGTCGGGCTCTCCTACTCCACCGACATCGTCGGCAAGTTCTGCTCGTCCGGCGCGTGGGTCGACCTCAAGCAGTACATCGACCGCGACAAAGTCGACCTGAGCCAGCTCAACGCGACGACCCGGTCGTACACCGAGTTCGACGGCAAGCGCTGCGCGATGCCGTTCCTGGCCGACGCGTACGGCATGTTCTACAACAAGGGCCTCTTCGCCAAGGCCGGCCTGACCGCGCCGCCCAAGACCCTCGACGAGCTGACCGAGTACGCCAAAAAGCTGACGGTCAAGAACGCCGACGGCACCCTGAAGACCGTCGGCTTCCTGCCGCTGTACGACTTCTACGAGAACGCGGCCGCGCACCTCGCCCCGGCCGTCGGTGCCACGTGGCTCACCGACGACGGCAAGTCCGCGGTCGGCACCGACCCGGCCTGGAAGACGCTGCTGACCTGGCAGAAAAACCTGGTCGACTGGTACGGCTACGACAACCTGCAGAAGTTCCGGGCCGGTCTGGGCGACGAATACAGCGCCGACAACGCGTTCCAGAAGGGACAGGTCGCGATCAACATCGACGCCGAGTACCGCCTCGCCTTCGTCAAGGACCAGAGCACGAACCTCAAGTACGGCGTCGCGCCCATCCCGACCAGCGACGCGGCCCATTACGGCGGCGGCTACGTCACCGGCAACGTCGTCGGCATCAGCAAAAACGCCAAGAACCCCGAGGCGGCGTGGGAGCTGATCCGGTATTTGACCACGAACGACCAGGCGGTCATCAAGCTCTCCGGGCTGCTGAAGAACATCCCGACCACGACCGCCTCGCTCGCCGACCCGGGTCTGCAGGCGGACGCCGACTTCAAGACCTTCATCGACATCTTCACGAACCCGAACTCGTCGACCACGCCGCCGTCCGCCTCTGGACCGGCGTACCAGGAGGCCTTCGGGCAGTTCCTGAACTCCTACCAGTCCGGCAAAGTCAAGAACCTGGACGCTGGTCTGGCCGAGGCCGACAAGCAGATCAACAGCGTCATGACCCTGGGCGGTTAGAGGATGACCGCCAAACCCCTGGGCGTACGGATCCGCAAAGGCGCGACCACGCTCTCGTTCCTGGCGCCGGTGCTGATCGGCATCGCGGTGTTCTTCCTCTACCCCCTGGGTTCGGCGGTCTACTTCTCGTTCACGAAGTTCGACCTGCTCTCGGTCCCCGAGTGGGTGGGCCTGGAGAACTACCGCAAGATGGCGGACGATCCGTTCCTGCTGCAGTCGATCCGCAACACGTTGTGGATGGTGGTGGTCTTCGTTCCCGTACGGATCATTGGGGCGATTGGCCTGTCGATGCTGCTCACCCAGTTCAAGCGGGGCGCCGGCTTCTTCCGGACGGTCTTCTACCTGCCCGCGCTGATCCCACCGGTGGCCGCCACCATCGCCTTCGTCTACCTGCTCAAGCCGGGCACCGGCCCGGTCAACCACGTCCTCGCCCTGATCGGCATCGACGGCCCACTCTGGTTCAACTCGCCGGCCTGGGCCAAGCCGTCGCTCGTCCTGCTCGGCCTCTGGGCGATCGGCGACCTGATGGTGATCTTCTTGGCCGCCGTGCTGGATGTGCCGGCCAGCCTCTACGAGGCCGCGTCGTTGGACGGCGCCAACGCCTGGCAGCGCTTCCGGTTGATCACGCTGCCGACGATCCGTCCGGTGGTCCTGTTCGCCGCGGTCACCGGCGTGATCTACACGTTGCAGTACTTCGACCAGGCGGCGGTGGCCGGTTCGATCGCCAGCGGGCAGGCCACCGTCGGCGGCGGCATCTCGACGAACTTCGGC
>DASRYP010000300.1:0-2692 GCA_035687165.1 Actinoplanes sp.
CAGGGCCGGGCTCGCGTAGCGGATGCGCTGGTCCTCGTCGAGAACCAGCATCAGGTCGGCGGTGTTGCTGATGACCGCGCGCAGGTAGAGGTCGCTGTCCCGGCGACCCACCGCCTCGACGAGGCTGATGCGGTCGAGGGCCAGCGCGGCCTGCCCGGCGAGCACCTCGAGGGCGTCGTGGGCCGAGGTGAGGGCCTCACGGCGCCCGGTCAGAACCAGCGCGCCGCCGCTGGGCCGGGCCACCGCCAGCGGCTCGAGCCACAGTGGGCACACCAGCGTGGTCTCTTCGACGCGCGCGCCGGCCGAACTGTCAGCACCGCTCCGACGCTTGGCCTGTCCGGAAGTGTTCCACCGGCCAAAACCTCCGAATCGGACAGCCGCGCCCCAATCTCTGATCCGTCCGGATCGGACGAGGTGGCGGGACCGCCCGGCCCGGCCCAGCAGGGCGAGCCGGCGAAGACGCCCGCCCACGCCCACGGCGGCGCCGTCAGCAGCAGCGTCCGTCACATTCGGTGTGGGCTCGTCGGCGCTGGGCGGCTCGGTGATCGTGGCGGAAATCATGGGGGCGTCGGCCCACCAGCTTCGAGGCCGGCGGTTCGGCGGCGCCGGTGGGAGTTGCACGGCGGCGAGCCGACGATCGTCGGGCGCGAAGACGACGCGGCGAAGGGCGTCGTGCGGCACCAAGGCCGCGACCCCGGCACGTACGGCCTTGTCGACGGCATCGATGTCGGCTGCCGACACCAGGTCGGCGCTGGCGTGTCGCAACCCGCGCTCGCGGGCGAGGGCCTGGGTGCTGAGCGTGACCGAGTCGGCCAGCCTGGTGATCGCCAAGGTCAAGGTGATGCCGCAGGCGATGGCGATCGGGACGCCGTCGCGGACCGTGTGGTCCAGCGCCTCGATCAGCAGGACGATCGGCGGGGTCGCCACCGCGGCTCCCAGCAGGGCCGCCCAGTGACCGCGCCACTTCGTCGTGCGCGGAGGCATCGGCTGGGTCAGGCGCACCATCGACGGGTGCAGGGCGGCCAGCCCCCACGCGAGGTAGAGGATGCGGAAGCCTGTCTCGGAGGCCTTCGACTGCAGGAGCGGGAAGAGGATGTCGCTGGCGAGCAGGCCGAGCGAGCCGATCAGCAGGAGGATGGCCGAGGCGTTGCGGCCGGTCGCGAGGTTGAGGCGCAGCGCGACGCCGATCAGCAGCAGGCAGCCGATCACGTCGGAGGGCGAGATGCGGCCCAGCGGCCCGTTGTCGGCGATGATGAAGACCCAGACGACCAGCAGGCCCGCGCAGGCGAAGGCGAGCAGGTCGATCAGGCGGGCGCGGTCGACGAGGACCGAGCCGCCCTGGGTGAGCCGCATCAGCGCCAGCGCCACCAGCACGAAGTTCGTCAGGTAGAAGCCGGTGGCGGCGGACATCTCGGAGAACGCATAGAAGACGTCACCGACCGCCAACGCAGCAATTGCGCCCGCCAGCAGCAGCCACGGACCGATGCGGGCAGGACGGTGCCATCGCAAACCCACGATGATCGCCGTGCAACTGCCGGCACCCAGGAAAATCCATTCGATCGCCCTCGACACGTCCTACTTAGTACCAGGGCAGTTGCTGTCTGTCCACGTCGGCATATACGCAACGCAACTGCGCACCCAAAGCGCTCGTCATCACCCTGAGCAACCGATTGCTACCCCCGAAACTTTCGGGGCGGAGTCGAAACTGGAAGTCAGTCGAAGACTTCGGCGACCACCCGGCCGGTCCCGATCCCACCGTCCGCGGTCACCGCCTGCCACTTACCGTCGGGCGCGTGCCACTCCAGGTCGCCGAAACGTACCCGTTCGAGACCGGTGGCCGAGGCGTGCGCGACCAGCCAGTGGGCGTATCGCCAGCCCGTACTGGCGTTGGTGACCTTGACGGTGAGGCCGGCGGCTTGTTTCGCCGCCGCGGTATTGGACAGGCCCTTGCCCCAGTCGAGCCGCAGACCCTCCATCAGCGCCGCGGCGGCCGCCGCCCCGCGGATCACCGGTGACCCCTGCACGCTGCACTCCACCGCGCCGGTCGCGCGGCCGGTGAGGGCCCGGGCCAGGACCGCGGACTCGTCGGCCCACTTCTCGTAGGCCTCGGGATAGGCCGACCGTTGCACCTTCTGCGCCGCGTCGGTGACCCGCATCTTCTGGTAGTTCTTGACCTTCTTGAGGGCGGAGTAGAACCGGTCGGCCGCGTAACGCGGGTCCTTGATCTCCTCGATCGAACCCCAGCCCTGGCTGGGCCGCTGCTGGAAGAGGCCGACCGAGTCGCGGTCACCGGTATCGAGATTCTCGAGCTTGGACTCCTGAAGAGCGGTGGCCAGCGCGATCACGACCGCCCGCTCCGACATGTTGCGGCGCAGCCCCACCGCCGTGATCGTGGCCGCGTTGGCCATCTGCACATAGTCGAGGGTCACCTCGCCGTCGGCCCGCACGACGCACTCCGGGCTGATCTTGGGCAGCTTGATGCCGCCGGAGAAGGTTTTGACGACGGTGAACACGCCGAGCGCACCGATGAGCGCGACAACCGCGACCACCACGACCGGTGACTTGCGCACCCGCACCCCCATCTTGTTGTTCAGACGGCAAGAGTAGTCAATGAAGTCACCCGATCTACGTCACCTGTGCGCGGTCGGAGCGGTGGGGACCCAACTGGGCGATCGCTTCGCACAGGTGACGT